>JASFIX010000452.1:0-4250 GCA_050122435.1 Desulfobacterales bacterium | reverse complement strand
TGTTCTCGACTCCCACATTGATCTGCCGTCTTGCGAGTGCGAACTGGCCCAATTGGAATCCTGTGATCTCATACCCTTTGCAGACAGTATCGCACAGGAAGTCGCCGGTATTATGCTATCCCATGTAATATATAAGAAAATTGATCCCCGATGGCCGGCCAGTTTATCAAAACGCATCGCTCTGAAACTGTTGCGGAAACGCATGCGGTTTTCTGGAATTTCGATGACCGATGACCTGGACATGGGTGCCATTAACAAACATTATGATATCAAAACCGCCATCCGCCAAATCCTTCAAGCCGACATCGATATGACTTTAATCTGCCACCAAGGCCCCAATATTGAGATCGCTTATGAAGAGATTTTAGAGCACCTAAGAGGCTCTCCAGAGATCGAAGCAATGGGTATCGAATCAGCCAAAAGAATTATGGCGCTCAAGAAGAAGTATATAGGAATTTAGGAATTCAGGAATTCAGGAATTGCGTGTTCATTTTGCGGTAATATCTTTTACCACGAAGAACACGAAGTTGAAAATTCGTTATTTTAGTTTTCTTTGAATATCATAGTTGGTGTTCTTCGTGATCTTCGTGGTTTTCCAATTTTTGATTATAGCAGCGCCGCTCGATCAAGCCTTCGCCCTGGAAAAAACATCATCATTCAAACTCCCCCGCATACCGGCATTTAGGTAGTGGAAGCCCGCCGCCGCAATCATGGCCGCATTATCACCGCAAAGCTGGACAGAAGGAATGTGGACTTTCAGGTCCCGGGCTGCGGCGTCACGCCGTACTTTACGCCTTAAACCACTGTTAGCGGCCACTCCGCCAACAACTGCGATATGCTCGCAACCCTTCTTTAAAGCCGCATTGATTAATTTATAGGCCAGCACCTCAACCACAGCCGCCTGAAATCCGGCCGCAATATCGGCCATTCGGGCTTTATAATCGGATCGATGCTTGGTGACATAATGGCTCACCGCAGTTTTGATCCCGCTAAAACTAAAATCAAAGTCGGCTTTATTCAAATACGGGCGGGTAAAGGTGATTTTATCGGGGTCCCCTTCTTTTGAAAGTGTATCAATAACCCCACCGCCAGGATATCCCAGCCCTAGCAATTTTGCGACCTTATCAAAGGCTTCCCCGACGGCATCATCGCGAGTCTGCCCCATCAGCTCAATCGCTGTGTGGGAAGTGACATAATAAAGGGCGGTGTGCCCTCCGGACACCAGCAACGCAACAAAGGGAAATGGGGGTGCTTGCGGTTCTAGAAACACAGAGTTGATATGACCTTCCAGATGATTCACCCCGATCAGCGGGATGTCCAGCGCATAGGCGTAAGATTTGGCGAATGAAAACCCTACCAATAAGGCCCCGACCAGGCCTGGCCCGCGGGTTGCGGCAATGGCGTTTATTTCACTGGTTTTTATCCCGGAATCACGGATCGCTTCTTTTACTACCGGGACGATGGCTTCAATGTGCTTTCTCGAAGCCAGTTCAGGAACGACGCCACCGTACCGATGATGGACTTCGATTTGAGAAGAAACCTTGGAAGACAAAATAACGCTTCCATCTCGAACGACGGCTGCGGCGGTTTCATCACAAGATGTTTCTATACCTAAAATATACAATCGTTTACTTTTTCTTTATTGATACTCTCCGAGCACCGGCCTTGCTACCGACTCAACCCTTGCATAATGCGTCGGCCGTCTGCCCTTCAGCAATCCAATCAAAAAAACGGCGAATTTTTTTAATCAAATTCGCCCGCATTGACAGATTCGGGCTTGGCTCTTTTTTGTTTTTTACCATTGTTACTCCCAGACCAGACGCTTGCCGGCTTCTTTACAATCCAAAATTTCGCCAATCATATACGCTTGCTCATTCATTGCTTCAATACGCTGCATGATATCCATAACAGCGTAGTCGGGAACAACCAAAATCATTCCAATGCCCATGTTGAATGTACGGGCCATCTCTTTTGCGGATATGTTACCCGCCTGCTGCAGAAAAGGAAAAATAGGCGGGATATCCCAGCTTTCATCACGAATTAAGATGCTGCAAGCCTGAGGTACGATCCTCACGATATTATCCGATATCCCACCGCCGGTAATATGCGCAATTCCATGAATCGGTAAATCTTTTAAGAGGCCGCTGATGGTGGCTGCATAAATCTTGGTCGGTGAGAGCAATTCTTCACCAATGGTTTTACCGAGTTCCGGTACGTGCTGATCGACTTTGAGCTTGAGCACCTCAAAACAAATTTTACGGACCAGGGAGTAGCCATTGCTGTGGAGGCCGCTTGAAGCGATACCGACAAGTTTATGCCCGACCCGTATTTCGGTTCCATCGATAATCTTGCTGTTATCGACTACGCCGACGACGAATCCGGCCAGATCATATTCATTAGTCTGGTAGAATCCGGGCATCTCAGCCGTTTCGCCCCCTAACAGGGCGCATTGAGCCTGTTTACAACCCTGGGCAATTCCCTTGATGACATCTGTCGCACGTTGATTGTCGAGCTTTCCCATTGAAAGATAATCGAGAAAGAAAAGTGGCTTTGCGCCTTGAACTATGATATCGTTAACGCACATTGCCACCAGATCTATGCCGACGGTATCGTGTTTATCCAGCATAAATGCGATCTTAAGCTTGGTCCCAACCCCATCGGTCGAACTGACCAAGACCGGTCTTTCCAGATTTGCAAGATTAAGCGAAAAAAGACCGCCGAATCCACCGATGTCGCTCATGACACCGGCGCGGGCAGTCTGTTTTGCGATCTCCCCGATGGCATCCACCAGCTTATTGGCCTTGTCAATATCAACGCCGGCGTCGGCATATGTGAAAGATTCCTTCATTTTGATCTCCCGAATATTGAGCTTATGGTATGCATTAAAATATATCGCTATTTGAAATAAGCAACGTCAAAATTAACCACGAAAACACGAAAAAAAGAAAGCACGAAATTAAATTTTCTTTTCGGGTTTTCAGGATTTGGTGCTTTGGTGGCAAAAAATATGCCCACAGCGGCACAACCAAGGATGAAAAACCCTTGAAAATTAATCTCATCCGGCATAAAAGTCAAAGCAATTTTTGGAAAATCAAGTTCGACCTGGGAAGCGGATTAATCAGGCCTTAAGAGGAATACGGAAGATTATGTAAATTCATAAAACCGGAGTGGTGGAAAAATGGAGTACTGGAGCAATGTATAATAGGAATCAAAAGTATAACGGGAACGCGTGATATTCAACTTTCATCACTCCAATACTCCAGCACTCCAACACTCCAATGCAGCTACCTTAATTCCTGAAGCGGCTTATATGTTGTTAAGATTGAGAGGAGATATAAGTAAATGAAACAAATAAACGTAGGTTTAATCGGTTGCGGCACGGTAGGAACCGGCGTAGCGAAATTGCTTATTGAAAACCGACAGTTGATCAGCGCTCGCCTGGGGACCACATTGCAACTGAAACGGGTTGCCGATATTGACATCGAAACAGAGCGCGGTATCCAGTTTGATGAAGGCGTACTGACCACCGATGCAGATGCGCTCATAAGTGATCCGGAAATTGATATTATCATTGAAATGATCGGTGGCGAAGGAATCGCCAAAGAACTCATATTAAAAGCCATTGACAACGGTAAACAGGTGATAACGGCCAACAAAGCACTTTTGGCCAGCCAGGGCAACACCCTGTTTAAAGCGGCTGCGGAAAAAGGTGTGGATCTGGCATTTGAGGCGGCAGTCGGCGGGTGTATGCCGACGATCAAATCGATGCGGGAATCACTGGTCGCCAATCGTATCCACTCGATGACCGGCATATTGAACGGGACCTGCAACTATATTTTAACGAAAATTACCGATGAAAGAAGACCGTTTAGCGATGCCTTATCCGAAGCCCAGGAAAAAGGCTATGCCGAAGCCGACCCCGGTCTGGATGTCGACGGAATCGATACCGCTCACAAGATAGCGATTTTAACGGCACTGGCCTATGGAATGGAAATTAATTTAGCAGACGTATACATTGAAGGCATTTCCAAGATTACACCACTGGATGTGGAGTTTGCCGAGTATTTCGGGTATCGGATCAAGCTACTGGCCATTAGCAAACAAACGGGCGGCAAAATAGAGGCCAGGGTGCACCCCACCATGATCCCGTTTGACAACCTTCTTTCCAATGTCAACGGCACCGTAAATGCCATTATGGTATCCGGTGACGCAGTTGGTAATATTATGCTGTACGGGCGAGGTGCCGGTAT
>JASFIX010000451.1:0-4274 GCA_050122435.1 Desulfobacterales bacterium | reverse complement strand
CCGCTTTCCCACTTCCGAATTGTTTTTGTGGCGGTGTATCCGTCCATTACCGGCATCTGGACATCCATGAGCACCACGTCATAATTGCTTTCCTTTACTGCGTCGACGCCCTCCTGGCCGTTGGTGGCCACAGTAACGTTCAGACCGGCGCCCTCAAGAATCTCCCTGGCTACCTGCTGGTTGATTTCATTGTCTTCGACTAACAGAACATGAGCACCCTGAATGTGTTCTAAAGAATCGGTTTCTTGATCAAGTCTCTTTGCAATCCGCGAGGTTTCGGGTACAGCTTCGCCAAGGGCCTGCATGATGGCGTCAAAAAGCATCGAAGGACTTGCCGGTTTAAGGAGAAAGCCTTCAAGGCCCACCGTTTCTGCCTGTTTCATGACATCTTCGCGGCCGTAAGCGGTCACCATAACAATGACTGGAATTTTGCTCAAACTCTTATTGTTTTTAATGTGTTTGGATGCTTCAATGCCGTCCATACCCGGCATCTTCCAGTCCATAATGACAATTTCAAAAGGCTGGCTTTCCGAGGCTTTTTCCAGCTCCGTTAATCCTTCCTGAGCCGAGGCCGCCAGGGTAACATCAAACGAAAAAGATTCCAGCATCCCCTGTAAAATGTCTCTTGAGGTGGCATTGTCATCTACAACCAAAACCTTTATTCCCCTCAGATCCTGTGATGGCGTAAAACGCTTTTTGGCCTTTTCTTTTCCAAGACCGAAATTGGCGGTAAAGCTGAACGTACTTCCTTTACCGGGTTCACTTTCGACCCAGATGTCTCCGCCCATCATCTCTGCCAGTCGTTTACTGATCGTTAACCCCAATCCGGTGCCGCCATATTTACGGGTCGTTGAGGAGTCTGCCTGCATAAACGGTTGAAACAGCCTGCCCGCTTGCTCTGAAGTCATGCCAATACCGGTATCTTGAACCGCAAATTTTAGAGTAACCTGCGTGTCGTCTTTTTGGACCAGTTCGGTGGAGATCACAATTTCCCCGGTATCGGTAAATTTGACCGCATTATTTGATAAATTGATCAGAATTTGCCCCAGTCGCAGAGGATCACCGACAAGCGCAGTCGGTACGGATGGATCGGTTTTAAATAGCAGTTCCAATCCCTTTTCCTGGGTTTTGATGCCCACCAACGTAGAAATATTGTCGAGTGTATCCTCCAATTGGAAGTCCACCGACTCCATGTCCAATTTGCCGGCTTCGATCTTTGAAAAATCCAGAATGTCGTTGATAATCCCCAGAAGAGATTTGGAGGAGATATCCACTTTCTTCAGATAATCATGTTGCTTGGGCGTCAGATCGGTTTTCAGGGCCAGATGCGCCATGCCGATGATGGCATTCATGGGGGTGCGGATCTCATGGCTCATATTCGCCAGAAATTCACTCTTGGCTTTTGTGGCTTCAACTGCAGCTTCTTTTGCAATTCTCAATTCATCTTCTGCTTTTTTGCGCTCTGTAATGTCATTGATAGCGAACACAAACCCACCATCTTCCGTTGGTGCACGATATACTTCCGTGGTTCTATTGCCAGGTATATTATCTTCATATACAGCTATTTTTTTGGCTTGTGTGGTATCTTTGTACATTTCAAGACGTTTTGCCACCAACTCTTCCGAATCCCCTGGGCCATATTCCCCTCGTTTGGCACGCATACGCAAAAAATTAATAAATGGCATTCCTTTTTTACCCAGCTCAATGGGAAAGTCGTATAATTCGTGAAACTGTTCGTTTGTGAGTTGAAAATTAAGATTTTTGTCGATCATAAAGATACCACCTGCCATACTATTTATGGCAGTACTCAATTGGGCTTCCTTTTCACGAATTAGAATTGCTGCTTGTTCCGCCTCCTCCTCTGCTTTTTTCCGTTCCGTGATATCCATAAAAGTGACGACCGCACCGACGACCTGCGCATCTTTTTTTATCGGCATACTGGTGTATTCAACTGGAAATGACGATCCGTCCTTCCGCCAGAGCACCTCGTCGGCAATATGGTGTTCTGCACCATCAGCATAGGTCATATACATGGGACAATCATCTTTCGAGTAGACCGAGCCGTCTGCGTGGGAATGGTGAATTTTCTCGTGGACGCCATGCCCGATAAGCTCCTCGGGACCGTAACCCAGCATCCGGTTGGCCGCCGGATTAATAAAAACCACTTTCCCATCCAGGTCTACACCGAAAATACCCTCGCCGACCGATTTCAAAAGCAAACGGGACTTTTCCTCGGATGCGCGTAGCGCCTTTTCGACCTGCTTGCGCTCGGTGATATCTTCAGTCGTATTGATGACTTGCGTTTGAGAGGTGCCGGGTTCGGTGGGGTTAAACATAGATCTAACCGCTATGGTTTTACCCCCGCTAACAGAAGTATATTCGGCTTCAAACACGGTTTGCTCACCGGCAAGAGCGCCAAGCACGGCAGCGCGCAATTTTTCATTTTTAATTTCCTGCAGCAAATTCATTCCAATAATTTTTTCACGGGTTGATCCCATGATTTCGGCATGTCTATCGTTGCAATCAATTACGAGACCGTTTTTATCAAAGTGAAGAATCCCCACAGGCGATCTTTCAAAAATGGTACGTAATTGAAGTTCACTTTCCCTGAGCGATTCCCGGATTTTCTTTTGCTCGGTTATATCTTCTTTGACCGCCACAAAATGAGTTATCTCACCCTCTTCATTTTTGATGGGCGATATCGAGGTGCTTTCCCAAAATTTCTCACCGTTTTTCCTTTTATTTTTAAACTCACCCCTCCAAACCTTACCGGCAAGAATCGTATCCCAGAGTTCTTTGTAATATGATTTGGGGATATCCCCTGATTTTAATATCCTTGGATTCTGTCCGATGGCTTCATCTATCGAATATCCTGTAACTTCGCTAAATGTTGGATTGACGTATTCAATGGTTCCATCTTTAGCGGTAATCATAACTGAAACCGGGCTCTGCGCTACGGCTTCGGAGACTTTCTTTAATTCGGCGGTGGCTTCCTGCACCCGCTTCGTGATTGTCTGGTTTCGTTGAACAAAAAAAGCGATAAAGGCCGTTATGATCAATGTGCCTGCGATACCGGTCCACAGGGTTAAGATAGCCAAGTGTTCTTTGGGTCCGTTTCTGAACTTTTCGCTCATATACCAGGTGATGGACAGATCCGCACCGGCGCTGACCGTTCGGGTTGTAACGGCGTGCAGGGCGCCAGACAGAGGCTCGCCGATAACCTCGCGTTCGGTCCCGGGGCCATCTGGCCCTCTAAAGCGACCCCTGATTTGCAGCTGTAATCCATTTGGTTGGTGCATTTCGAACAATCCCCTGACAATGGCATCGTAATTAACCAGACCGATGACGACCAGCGGGCCGCGTACATCCTGAATGGCCAGTGCTGCCGGTGAATAGCGTGCGCCATCCTCCGTGCTGAAAGGCGGCCCCAGCATCACCTGGTCCGGATGTTCGACAGCGACCTTGATATTCTCAAGAATCTCCGGCTGCCGACTTATGGGTGAGTCCGGTGTCAACGGACCCAGGGGATCATTGGAAAACTCGATTGACCAATCTGCACCGTCAACCTGTGGCCGTGCTACAGCCTTGGCATCAAGGAAATAAGCGGTGGCGCGGCCTTCCAGACCATCCGTAGCGCCCAGAAACTCGACTTCGGAAACCTCTCGTGAATTTTCAAAAAGGATCGCCAGGCCGGACAGGGGGGCATAGCTTTCTTCCAGCCATCCCAAAATGGTACTGGAAAGCCATTGGGCCGTCTGGGCGGCCTCCGCTTCCCATGCCTTGCGGGCATCTGCACGGAATGCTTCACTTAAGGCATAGGATCCGACGGTGCAACCGACTGCCAGCAGAATCAGTAAACCCCACGTGAATACGGTTTTCATTATAAGATGGTACCTCAAAAGTTATTTATTTGCATTTAATGATAGAAACTGGATCGAAATGTATTCAATCTTTAAAGTAAGTAAATATACAGCGATCTGCCGCAGGCGGATTTGGGTTGTTGAAGTGGATTAAAAATCACAGATCAGGCCAGATGGCAAGGCGTCCTGTGAATAGAAAGCAGAGCGTACACGAAGTACGTGAGCACTGCAATTCGCGGGACAACACCGCCATATGGCCTCAGATGGGGTTTTTAAAACACTTCTATTCGTTAATACTGAATATTGGCCTAAACCCCCTTGGCGCCAGAGTCGTCGAAGCATCCCAGGTGCGAATATTGTCACGGTCCACTACGATCACCTTAGGAGCCACGTGTTTATAATAAGCCTTTTTCT
>JASFIX010000450.1:0-4290 GCA_050122435.1 Desulfobacterales bacterium | reverse complement strand
ATCTGGCGCACATGGGCCCATGTGAATCCCAAAATCATCGCTATTGATATGTCGACTTTGAAAAAACCCTTGGGAAAGAATTTTCCGGGTTTTTGGAAAATATACACTGGCGTAAAAGGTGGAAAACGATCTCAAGGCTATTACACCTGGCAGGACAAGGATGGAAAATTCCGCGAAAAATTTATGGTCTGCACACCGGTTGCGGGGACACCATTTGTAGTTGCAGCCACAACTTATTTGGATGAATTCACCGGACCGGTAAGACAGATGGAAACCCGGGCCGGCCTTCTCACTGAAAAAACCCGGCTAATTACTTGGGCCATTCTCGGAGGAACAATATTTTTAATCGGTATTATTGTTTCAATTTACGGCCATCGCCTCACCGGAAAAATTAAATCGTTAACCGATGTTGCCGAACGGATCAGTATCGGAGACCTGGGGATCGAAATTGAAACCAAATCCAGAGATGAGATCGGAGAACTGGCCGAAGCGATATCGAGGATGCAGGATAGTATCCGTCTGTCAATTGAGCGGTTAAGACGACGAAGATCCTCAAGTCGTTAATAGAACGGCATACTGACCATAATTTTTCACTCCTTAGTGGGGAAAGTCGGACAGCACCGATTCAACCCGATCGTAAATAAAGCAGATTAAGAGGCAAAAATGGTTGTTATTCCCAAACAACAGCCTGTGCTTGAAAACTTAAATATCTATTATTTAGACGTCCGAAAATTGCTTGAGCATTTTCAGGGTGAAATCGGCTCGGGCGGTATCTATTTTAAATCCCATGCAGCCGAGGGCGTCATTTTTTTCGATCAAGACCAATTGGTAAGTGGTTTTTTCCAGGATAAAGAAATTTCAATTTCAGGCAATGACGCGGTTGAGCGTCTTTTGACAGCCGGAGGTGAATACAATTTCAGCGTGAATATTTATCAAATCGGTCCTGAAGAAGTTTACTTCTGGGCCAGTATTCCGACAGCAGAAAAAATCTATAAAAATCTCAGTACTGAATTTACGGATCTTGAGGGTCTGATTAAAAAGATGAGCGCTGAGAAAATGACCGGCTATATTGACGTTACCATCGGCGGTGGTGAGGAAAATGGTCTCATTTTCCTGATAAATGGGAAAATAACGGGCGGCTCTTATTCCTGGGGAAATGGTGCTCCCAGCCCATCAAAAAAGAATCAGGATCTGCTTATCCAGAAAACAAAACAACTGGGCGGCATTTTTAATGTTTGCCGAATTTCATATAAGAATACCCAAACCGACAATCAACCGGTTGAGCTGGAGCCGAATAAACCCATATCTGCAATTGTGATGATGGAGGCATTGCTGAACATATTCGAGAAAGTGGTACGTGAAAAGAAGAAAAAAAAGGCTGACTTTCAGAAGCTATTAAAGCAAAAATTTGTTGAAAATGCAGACCGCTTTTCCTTTCTGGATCCGTTTGCAGGTGAATTTGAATACGCTGAACAAAAAATCACGCTGTCAGGCCATGTCAGTGATGAGGATCTGGTTGACGGGGTCGTTGTGGTGGTAAATGAGATGGCCCGGGAATTGGGACTGCAGTCCACCCTGATTGTAAACTTGGAATCGTGGTTGGAAGAATATGCTGATGAATTGGCAGTGTACGATGTAAGCTTCTGAATTTATAGGAGAAATGGAGTGTCGGAGTGCTGGAGTGTTTCGCATTTTGGATTTTAGATTTCGGATTTTGGATTTTGGGATCGACTCAATAGCTGAGGGTCAACTCCATCGGCTTCAATCCCCAATCCAAATTTTAAATTCCAAAATCAAGGTCTGGATTCATGACTGGTGAAAACTTAATAGATGCCGGAGATTATTCGGCCCGCAGATATGCGGAATTCTTTGATAGTCTTCCGGTGCCGATCTTCCGTACGACAATTGAAGGCAAAATCGTTTATTGCAATTATGCCTTTGCCGACTTATTCGGGTTTGATTCCGCTTTGGATCTGGTCGACTATCCGGTCATAGAATTCTATCTGAACAAGAAAGATCGTGGAAATCTTGTTCATACCATTATGAAAACCGGTCGTATTAACGAACTTCCCGTTGCACTCGTGAAAAAAGATGGTACACCGATATGGTGTGCCATAACGGCCAAAGTAATCCTGGATGATGATGGTATTGCGATTAATCTCGATGGCATTCTGAAAGAAATTACAACAGAGATTGATACAGACATCCAGATGCCTGATATAGAAGGGCAGGTTGAAAACTTAGGCCAGATTATCATTATTTTCGACCTTCGCGGAGACCTGATTAATATTAATTCAGCGGCCGAAGACCTGTTCGGTGCGCCTAAAGAAAGGCTTTTGGGTAAGCCGTTATCCGAGTTTCTGGCTCCCGGCGATCGTGAGCTGTTTCTTATTTTTCTTGCCGATATTTTTAAAATCGGTCGCAATGAAGCCATTTTATCAATTTTGGACATAAATTCAAAAATTCACCATCTTAAATGCCAGGCATTTTTGATAAAAAACAACGGGAGAGTCAATCACATCAAGTGCGTTGCCAGAGATGTCTCTCGTCTTATTACTCATCAAAAGGAACAGACCGACAATGAGAAATTTCAGGGTGTTCTGGAGATGGCCGGAGGTGTCGCTCATAAACTGAATCAGCCGCTGACGATCATCAATAACCTGATCGATGAAATCTTATCAGGATTACAGAAGGATAACCGGTTATATCCGAAAATCGTCAAAGTCCACAATCAGATCAAGAAAATGAATGATATTACCGATAAATTAGGTAGGATTAAAAAATATGAATCAATGGATTATGTAGCCGGAATAAAAATCGTCGATATTGAGAAAGCCTCTTGGTCACACGAAAGTGAGGAAGACCGATGATTAAAAATGTTCTGTTGGTCGATGACGATACTGAGATGCTACATGCCCTCAAAGAAGGTTTTAAGAAATATCAGGAGTCGTTTGCGGTTTTACTGGCAGAAGACGGTCTGGAGGCCTTAAAGCGCCTCAAGCAAAATATTGTTTCACTGGTGGTAACGGATTTAAAGATGCCCAATATGGACGGATTTGAGCTGCTGGCTCATATCATGGAGCATTATCCGGACATACCGGTCATTATTATTACGGGTTATAGTACACCTGAAATGGAGCAGCTTGCGCGCAAAGGAGGGGCGGTTGGATATATTGCCAAACCTTTTTTAATCGAGAATCTTGCCCGTCAGATTTTGACAACTTTGAGAAGGGAATCAGAAGGCGGTACGCTCCACAATGTTTCATCCGGAATGTTTTTGCAGCTAATTGAAATAGAACAGAAGACCTGCACGATTCGGCTGGAAAAAAAATCGGGAAGTGAAAAAGGCATTCTATTTTTTAGTGATGGCGAATTGCTGGACGCCCGCGTAAACAACATGCAGGGTGAATCAGCAGCCCATGAAATTTTTTCCTGGGATGCGGTGAACCTTTCCATACAGAATGGCTGTGCGCTAAAAGAAAATAAAATTCAAAGTGATTTACAGCCGCTAATTCTGGAAGCCATGCGGCGCAAAGACGAGGAAGAGCCGGAAGAAGTACCTGAAGGCGTCATGGAGCAAATTGAGTCCGGCAGCGAGGAGCCCGCTGATCGGTTGAAGCGGCTTAAACTGAGAATCGAACAGAAAATTGGCCCGCAATGCGGTCTGGAAGATTTATACCAGGATGAATTCTGGGATAGCCGGGTCGCCCAACTATCGAAGGCAGGCGAGTTCTTCCATCTGGGTGATTTCACGCTGGCCTACATCGATAAGGGCGACCCCAACGATTACATTCTCATACCTGGTCGAAAGACCACTGTAATCACAGTAGATTCCAAGTGCCCCCGGGATAAAATTCTGAGAGTAATCAGCGAATAACGATCACCTAAAGTGATCGTTTCAAATCTCGACAATCGCTCAAATTAGGTTTCACCTAAATTGATAGGCCAAAGTGCATGGAGGTTATGCGAGCGTTATTTAATGAAATATTGGGTACCGACGGCGTAAACGGGGTTATGCTGTTCTCGTTTAAAGGGGATCTTATTTTCAAAGAATTTAGATCTTCTGTGAATGAGGAGCCGGAAGGCCGGGATTGGAGTTTTTTTATTGAATCCCTGGAGGGTATGCGGGAAACCGATCTGGTTTTTGAAAAAGGGCGGATTTATATCCGCACAACCGAGATCGGATATATCGTTATTTTAATGGCACTGTTTGTGCCGATTGCAATGATCCGTTTAAACTGCGACATCATTTTACCATCGCTGAAACCATCTAAATCCGGAAAAAAATTT
>JASFIX010000449.1:0-4297 GCA_050122435.1 Desulfobacterales bacterium | reverse complement strand
CCTGTTTTAGCGCAACTTTTCGAATTTGGAATCGGAGCGGCAAGTCTTTTGGAAGTCAGCGTGCCTGAAAATGCGAAGGTGAATGGAGAACTCATTAAGGATATTGAAATACCAAAAGGATGCTTGATTGCCGCGATAATGAGGAATAACCAATTTGTAGTACCGCGAGGCGTCACCCGGATCGAGGTTGATGATCGCGTCATTTTCATCGGCCCCGCCTCGGCCATAAAAAAAGCGTACGATATATTTATGCTCAACAAATAACGGCAAGGAATTCATCGGATCCGCTTTATCGATTTACCCGTGTAGAGGAATCCGGCCTTTCTTACGACAAACGCTAGCTTGCTGACAATGTCAATATTTCACGGACGTCCCTCTCCTTTCCTGATAGCAAACCCGCTTTATTTGGCTGCATGGTTTTCATCGGCTTCTATTTTCGCTGAAATTTTCATATGAATTTCACACATGGGGTTGAAAAAGAAGGATGTATTGAATGGGGGGAAAATTTGTTGACTTAATGAGCATATGCTTATAATAGAAATCTATTCATTGTTAAATCTTAGTAACGGAGGAACGATGTTAAAGAAAACCTGGAGCCCTTATCTTGCCGGTGGGTTGGCGGGTATTTTGTTGGTTTTATCCGTATTGATCAGCGGCCACTTTCTTGGCGCTTCAACCACATTTGCACGTGGCGCATCGGTAATTGAACAAGCCGTTGGTATCGACACGTCAGTCTTTGACTATTTTACAACCAAGAAAGGCAAATACGGCCCATCTTCGCTACCGAATTGGCAGCTGATGTTTGTCTTTGGCATTATCATCGGCGCATTTATCGCATCAAAGCTATCCGGTGAATTTAAGTTTCAGACGGTTCCCGACATGTGGCGCGAAAGGTTCGGCCCCAGTCCACTGAAACGAGGCGTTGTCGCTTTTATCGGTGGCACAATTGCATTGGTCGGTGCTCGGCTCGCCGGTGGTTGACCCAGCGGCCATGGACTGAGCGGTCTGGCTCAGCTTTCGGTCAGCGGTTTTATCGCATTAGCCGCGTTCTTTATGGGCGGCCTGATTACGGCCAATCTCATTTATGGCATTCAAAGGAGATAAAAGTGAGTTTATTATATGGTTTGATTACCGGTATCATTTTCGGTTTTCTCCTGCAGAAAGCGCAGGTTTTAAGGTACGACAAACAGGTCGGTGCCCTGAGACTCATTGATATGACTATATTAAAATTCATGCTGAGCGCGATTATCGTGGCGTCGATAGGCATTTATCTCTTCAGAGATCTCGGCGTGATCAAACTGAGCATGAAGACAACCTCCATCGGAGCGCAATTAATCGGTGGCGCAGTCTTTGGTATTGGCTGGGGTCTTTTGGGCTATTGCCCAGGGACAGCGGCGGGGGCACTTGGAGAAGGCAGAATTGATGGTCTGTGGGGTCTCTTCGGGATGTTATGCGGCGGCGCTTTATATGCTGTGATCTATCCGTTTATGAAGGCACATATCCTGAGTATCGGAAGCTATGGCAAAATAGGACTACCGCAGATAATTGGAGTCAGCCATTGGATTGTGATTATCGTCTTTTCACTTCTTTCAATGTCGTTATTCAGGTTTTTTGAGAGCAAAAACCTTTAGTAGAAACCTCACACATTAAAAGGATAACTTTTTAACAAATGGAGGGTTTTATGGCAGAAGAAATGGAAGTCGGCTGCGCCAGACCCACCGGAGGTCCGGTCGGAGAGGAACTCGATGAGCAAGCGGTAAAGGAAAACACGCCAATTAAGGAGGTCGCACCCATGATTCAAGTCGATAAAAAAGCACCAGATTTCGTCGCGCCAGCATATCAACAAGGAAAATTTATTTCTGTAAAACTTTCAGAATATTTAGGCAAATGGGTGCTGCTTTGTTTCTACCCTGGTGATTTCACCTTTGTCTGAGCAACTGAACTTTCGGCAGTTGCCGAAAAATACGCAGAATTTCAAAAGTTGGGAGTGGAAATTCTCTCAATGAGCATCGACAGTGTTTTTGTCCATAAAATGTGGGACGATAAAGAGCTTTCTAAAATGGTTGAAGGTGGCGTTCCTTTTCCGATGCTCTCCGATGCGGGCGGAAAAGTCGGCAAGGTCTATGGCGTCTTCAATGAAGATGCGGGCGTTGAGAACCGAGGACGGTTCATAATCGATCCGGAAGGGGTAGTGCAAGGCTATGAAGTCCTAACGCCTCCCGTAGGACGAAATGTTAATGAAACCATACGCCAGGTTCAGGCCTTCCAGTTGGTCAGGGACAGCAAGGGCAAAGAAGCAACACCATCAGGCTGGACTCCAGGAAAAGTCACACTAAAGCCCGGACCAGACCTTGTCGGTAAGGTCTGGGAAGCTTGGAAAACAGAAATGGCTTTCGATTAGCATCATTTATAGTCAGTCTAAAGGTGTTTCTCAATAATTTAGGACTGCCTGTTGTTCCTATCGCGTGGAAAGGGGCGCTATAGGCGCCCCTATCTTTCGGCTTTGGTTAGAGTGTCAATGTTTCACGAACATCCCCGCCCTTTCCCATCTTTTCCGTATTGACAATCAAATGCGTCATAGATAGAAAAATGTTTAGAAGCAGTTTCAAAACCCCATCTCCCCGCTTAATAAAGCGGGATTTCGCATCTAATTGAAAGATTATTTAAGGGGCTCAAAAGGCCCAATGACTGCGTTGCCCCGCGAATTTAAATGCTCACGTACCAGCGTGTACGCTCCGCTTGAAATTCGCGGGACGCCTTGCTTTGATGCACACCTTAATTTGTTAAAATCAAGATGTGTAATCCCGCGTTCAAGCGGGAAACCTGATCTGAGGTCTTGAAACCGCTTCCAGTGTTTCGGTTTGGACGCTTTCCATTTTTTTCGAGTATTAGGAGGTGCAAAATGCCGAATAAGGATTATTGGAATGGCAATGATGCGGCTCACAGGCGTATCATGTACAAGGGGGCAGGATATTCAGATGAGGATATTCGCAATAAACCCCACATTGGCGTTGCCAATACATTTACCGATGCCTCTCCTGCTACGGCGCATTTAAGAATGCTGGCTGAAGCCGTTAAACAGGGCATATGGTCCGCCGGGGGGGTTCCGTTTGAATTTGGCGTACCCGGGTTATGCGGCAACATAGCGGTCGGACATGAAAACTGCAAATACGAGCTTGCAGAGCGTGACGTTGTCTGTTCCGCCATCGAAATTGTGTCTAAAATCAATAATTTTGACGGTTTGGTGACCCTGTCTTCCTGTGATGATATCCTGGCCGGTTCACTTCTGGGCGTTGGGCGCGTTAATATTCCGGCGGTGATGGTTACCGGCGGGCCGATGATGCCGGGCTGCTATAAGGGGAAAAAAGTGCTGGCACCGGATATTGAGGAGGCTGAGTTCTCCGGGGCGACGCCGTCCGATTTCGCTGCACTGGAAGATGCAACCTGTCCCGGATTCGGCTCCTGTGGCGTGATGGGCACCGCCAATACCATGCAGGTGCTGGTCGAAGCCCTGGGACTGGCTTTACCGGGCTCCACCACGATTCCTGCAGTGATGGCAGACAAAACCCGGGCGGCCCGGGAATCGGGTCGTCAAGTGGTGCAATTGGCCCAAAAGGATCTAAAACCCGGCGATATACTGAAGAAAAAAGCGTTTTTAAATGCGATTATCGTGGATCTGGCCATTGGCGGCTCAACCAACGCGATTTTGCACCTGCTGGCCCTTGCCAGAGAGGTTGGCGTTCCGCTGACCATGGAAGACTTCGATGCCGTCAGCCGAAACGTATCCTGTATCTGCGCGGTTAGACCCAACGGTCCTTTTAACATGGTGGACCTGCATGAGGCCGGGGGGGTTCCCGCCATTCAAAAGGTTCTTGAAGGGCTGCTTGAAACCTCTGCCATCGGTGTCAGCGGAATCCGGTTGGCAGAGATTCTGGCACAAGTCCCGTCGCAACCCAGTGAGGTGATCCGCACGCTCGAAGATCCGGTTCATCAGGATTCAGGGCTGGCGATTCTGAAAGGAAATCTGGCACCGGATGGTGCCATCATCCGGCCCAGCGGCGTCCCTGCTGAGATGAAAGCGTTTAAAGGCGCGGCCAGGGTCTTTGAAGATGAAGATCAGGCGATTGCGGCCATGAAAGGCGGCGATATCAAAGCGGGTGATGTCATCGTTTTGCGCTATTTAGGGCCCAAAGGCGGGCCCGGGATGCAGTATGCCCAGGCATCCTGTCAGGCACTGGTGGGGCTGGGGCTTCATAAAAGCGTCGGACTCATTACCGATGGCCGCTTTTCCGGGTTT
>JASFIX010000448.1:0-4309 GCA_050122435.1 Desulfobacterales bacterium | reverse complement strand
TCTGGCGTCAGATCTAAAGATAGCTGAACAGCAGCTGGATCCTGATGAAATGCTAAATGTTCATCCACTAAAATTTAATGATGCTCTGCAGATGATTCTGAGGGGTGAAATATGCGATGGGAAGACCATTTCCGGAATCTTTCTGGCGTCTGAGTGGTTAAACAAAAAAGACCTCTGATTTTTTAGCCACAGACCCGCACGGACTCACACTAACCTTTATGTTCTGCATAAAGTGGAACCAAAAAGAAGAATTGTCTGTGTCTGTCTGTGTGGGTCTGTGGTAAATTATAAAACCTTTTTAAGACGGGGATTGACTGGAAGCGAGGTTTTTACTGAAGCAAACCTCCGAATGCGAGGATGATCTTCCTGCGGTTGTTCCTGCTGCTTGGGTTCCAAGGCTGGAAGTACCGCAATAATACCGGTAAAAAACCAAAACGGCTCCATGATACGGACGATAATAAACGTATTGGCACCCAGCGCATGAAATAACAGACCGATATAGCCGGCAAAAAACCCAATCGCAAGCCCTTTGAAATATGGCGTCTTTGCGGCCTTCATACGGTCAAAGGCTAATTTTAATATTGAAGATAGAAGAAAAAGAAAGGCGATTAATCCTATTATACCTGTTTCTATCAGCACTCTGGGATATTGAGAGTCCAAAAACTCATAGCCGGTAACACCGTAGCCGAATAACGGCCTCTTTGGCCAATCTTGAGCAATCTGTTTGAGACTCAATAGCCTGGCAGAGGTTGATGTGTCCAAATGCATTTCTCCAATACGAATCTGCCCGGATTCCTCGGGTTGGGTAAAAGTGTAAAGAATCCTATTTTTCACTCCTTGGGGAAGAAAAAAGGGACTCAACAAAAGTGATAGCGTTAAAACGCCTAAAACAACGATGCGGTGTCGGGTCAACATCCCTATAACAAAACAGGTCACAATTAGACCCATATAAGACGCGCGGGACTGTGTAAAAAGTAATGATAGAATAATTGCAAAAATCAGAAAAATGTACATTTGCTTTGATCGACCGTTTTTCGCGTTTAACAAGAGTCCTGTTGCAATTGCACATAGAAACAAAAGGTATCCACCAAAGGTATTGGGTTCGCCAATATCTCCTTCAAATGGAGCAGTGACTCGTTCTCCTCCCGGAATTTGGAGAATTCCGATAACGGAAGTAATAAAACAGGTTAGCAAAAGACAAAAAACAAAGCGTTTTGTCTGGTCGGTGCTTTTGAGATGATTAACCACCATAAAGTATACAATAAAATATTCAATATATTTTAACACAAACAAAGAGCCGGTTTTGGCATCAACCTTTCCGCCTATGATGCCAAACGCCGTCGATATTAAGCAGGCTAAAATATAGAAGAAAATCGGTTTATTTAGAGGTGTTCTTAAAAAAAGACCCAGTTCTTTATTTACGGCATTTTTGGTAAACCAGCTGAATCCGATCACGCATAAAAGGAGATCTTCAAATCGCAGTGTCACTCCTCTGCCCAGTGATGCACCCCCGGTATCACCGATATTCAATTCCGGGCTTAAAAGCATTGAAAAAATTAGGATGTATAATCCCCACTGGATATTTATGAATGACACAATAAATATTGCAAATGCCAGAGCAGCCCATATCAAAATTGTAGGAGGGTATTGTGAGATTAAAAATCCCGATAGGAGGGCAATCACAAGAAAAAAGATTAATAGGAGATTTGTGCGCACGGTATTTGTTTAGATATTTACTTTAATCTAACCCCAGAGATCCCACAGAGCAAGCCATTCCGTTACGATAATGCCAGAAAAAACCAGCAAGTCTATCGCGCTACCTACCCAACAATTTTTCTCTTTGGATTGGCCAGTCTGATTTTTTTTGCAGAAATTTTGTCTTTTTTGGATTTTTTTACTTTTTTTACTTTTTTTCCTTGCGGCTCGCTCCCATAGTAATAGTAAGAATGATACTGATAGTACTCCGGCCCGGCATCAGACTTAACTTTGTTCAAAATCACGCCCGTTAACTTGGCATCGACATTCTCAAGATTTGATTTAACGCGTCTGAGTACGCCCCGACCGATTTTCCCGGACATGTACACCAGGATCACCCCGTCAGCCAGGGTAGCAATATCAGAGGCATCGGCTACCGGCATCACGGGTGGGGCATCGATGAATATAAAATCATAATTGTTAACCGCCTCATTTATAAACTCGCGGAAGCGACTGGACGTCAATATTTCGGATGGATTCGGGGGTTTTGTCCCGGCAGTCAAAATGTGAAGGGTATCCATACCCGGTGTTATCAAAAGGTCGTCAATTCCGAAATCGCCCAGCATGATATCGGATATGGTATTGGTTACCTCCCACCAGTGATAATTGCCAAGAACATGGTCAGTAAGTCCGGGACTGATCGGCAGTCCATAATATTTGTTGACCAGCGGTTTGCGAAGGTCCGCATCAACTAGAAGTACCTTATTACCGGCCTGGGCCATAATCAATGCCAGGTTGATTGCATTAACCGTTTTACCTTCCTGAACAAAAGCGCTGGTAATCAGAAATACCTTGCCTTTTGTTTCCAGCCTTAGAAATTGTAAATTTGTCCTCAACGCCCGAAAAGCTTCCGACCCCATGGATCCGGGTTTATAGTGGGTAACCAGATCCCTTGTTCGCGTCCTTTCGGGTTCTCTGTGCTTGCTTTTGCCTTTATCAACGATCTGCCCTTCAAGAAAAGGAATCACTCCCAAAACCGGGACCTGCATCAGCTCTTCGACATCCTCGATGCTACCCATCGAGGTATCGAATATTTCGGCCAGAAACGCAAATACAATACCGATAATCAATCCCATGACAAGTCCGGTGCCCATGACAATTAGCTTTGATGGAATGTTTGAAGGCTTATTTGGGGTTACTGCCGGTTTAACAATCGAGACTTCTTCTACTTTGCTGGATTCCTGAATCAGGGTCTCCTGATATTTCTCCTTTAGTTGGGAATATAGAGAAGCCTGCAGATCGACCTCCCGTTGAAGTCTCACAAGCTGTAAGGCTTTTTCGGGCAGTCGTTTGTTTTCTTCCTGGAGCTGAATCAGCTTATCCGAATAATCTTTGGCCTTGGTTTCAAGTGAGCGTAATAATGTCTTTAGCTCCTTTTTGGCCTCATAAATTATTGCCCGGATCTGATCGTCTATTTCTTTTACCTTGGGGTGCTTGGCTGTAAAATTAACCAGCAGTGTTTGTCGCTTTAAGAATAATTCACTCAGCTTTTCTTTATACGGGTATAGCGGCGAATCCGGATTCGTGGAGAAAAACACCTCTTTCGACCGCCTTATGGATCCTTTTTTGTCATCTCCCAACAATCGCAGCTGTGCGGCCACCTCTTCTTTTTCTGTTTTAATCTTTTCATACTCAGTTTCAGCAGTATAAAGTTTGTCAAGCGTGTTTTGCGTCTGGGTATCCATTGAAATCAAGGCATAGCCTTCTTTAAATGACTGTAATTCTTTCTCTGCTTCCTTGAGATTAGTGGATGTCATCCGCAGTTGTTCTTCAATAAACGTTTTGGTCTCAAATGTTTTTTTATTTTTCTCCTCGATATTGTAATCCCGATAAGCGCTTGCAAACCCATTGGCATATGACGCCGCTTCGTAAGGATCTTTTGAGACGACCAAAATATCAATGATGTTGGTGCCTTCCTGCGGTTTTGTCTCCACTATAGACTTCAGCTGCTGAATAACCGAAAGGTGTGTTTCATTACTGCGGATATCATCCAGAGAAAGATCTTGCGGAATTTTACCCATTGACTGTGCCGCTTTCGCCAGGACCGGAAAGCTTTTAATAATGTATGCATGGGTATCCATATTTTCGGCTTGATTCCAGTAAGCACCTGTAAGAATCGAGCCGATATTGGCAGACCGATCAATCTTTATGGCAGCAACAGCCTCGTAAAGTGGCACAGGTTCTTTGAATTTGGCAAATCCAAGACTGCAGATTCCAACAAATATGACCAAAAGAATAATGTAGGTCTTTCTTTTGCGGATAATTCGCCAATATTCTCTTAAATCAACATCATATTGAGCCATTCGATAAAACTCTCTCTCATTCGCGCCATCGTATTATAAGTCTACAGTTACGGCTTCTGATATCTAGAATTAAAAACGCTTCGCCAGCTTAATTTAATTCTTTTTGTGGGGACGAAAATCTAGAGTGCTCCAGCCGGCCTATAAATAGGCCAGCCGGATATTACGGTTAGTCCTCATTTGTAATGACATCATAGGCGCGATCCCAATCATTAACAATTCTCGCAGGCCAGATGATAAGTTCCAGCAGCGGT
>JASFIX010000447.1:0-4314 GCA_050122435.1 Desulfobacterales bacterium | reverse complement strand
AATATGGATAAATCTTCAAAGCCTTTTGAATCTTCTGGAAATAGAAATAATTCTGCCAATTCCTTTTTTAACCAACTGGGTCCGCTGCTTATTCTGACATCAATTTTTTTCTTTAACTTTGCCTCCCGGATCATACCGGCACCACTGATCCCGCGGATTGAAATTGATCTGAACCTGACCCACGCGGATGCCGGGACGTTGTTTTTTATGATTTCACTGGGGTACTTCATCACCCTGATTGGATCCGGATTCGTATCCTCACACTTCAACCATAAACGTACCATTATTATTTCCAACACCGCTCTGGGCCTTGCTTTAATCGGAACCTCATTTTGTACTGGCCTCTGGACCATACGACTGGGCTTATTTACGGTCGGAATGGCGGCGGGACTGTACTTGCCTTCCGCGATTGCCTCCTTGACGGCTTTAATTCCTTCAAGGCACTGGGGCAAAGCCCTTGCCATTCATGATATCGCTCCCAACCTGAGCTTTGTTGCGGCTCCCTTGATTTGCGAAGCTGCGCTGCTATGGTTTTCCTGGCGTACGGTCTTTTTGTTAACGGGGTTTGGAGCCTTGGTGATGAGCCCGGTTTTCATGGGGTATAGCCGTGGCGGGGAGGTCCGGGGCGAAGCACCCAGTTATTTATCTTTTCGGCAACTGTTTGGCAATTCGTCCGTTTGGGTAATGGTTCTTTTGTTCAGCCTGGCAATTATCAGCACCATGGGTATCTATACCATGTTACCGCTTTATCTGGTATCTGAATATGGTATGGAGTCTAATCTGGCCAATACGCTAATTGCGCTATCCAGAATACCCAGCATCATAATCGTATTCTTCGGTGGGTGGGCAACCGATCGTATTGGGTCGTGGCGGATGATTAAAATTGTTTTGCTTTTCACCGGTTTGATGACCTTTTTAATGGGAATTGTATCCCGTTCGCTTATCAGTTACATTATATTTTTACAGCCGCTGGTGGCCGCCTGTTTCGTCCCTGCCGGATTTGTGGCAATGTCTTTAATGGTTCCCGCCCAATTAAGGAGTGTTGCTGTTTCACTCATTATTCCGCTGACCATTGTGGTCGGCGGCGGTCTGGCTCCCGTATTTATTGGTTTCATCAGCGATCTGGGCAGCTTTGGATTGGCATTCATAATTTGTGGCGGGCTGATTACTGCTGGTTCGTTTTTGACAGGTGTATTTAAATTTTATGATCAACAAACTTGAAAGGAAACACCCATGGATCTTCAGATCTTTGACAAAATGGAAAAAGAGGATCTGCTCAACTATATTGAGTTTCTTCTGTGGCACTATCGTGTTGTCGACGCCTTTTGGTTTATTTACACTGCAGAGCGTTTTGACCAACCCACCGCCGAGCGTCTGAATGAACAGGTCTGGAGCAGGGTGTCTTCGATGGCTGCAAAAGACTTAAAGAAAAAATTCAAGATCACTGAAAAAGGGTTAGAAGGTTTTGTAAAAGCACTGAAGTTATTTCCGTGGTGTATTCTTGCTGAGTATAAAATCGAACAAAATGAGGATGACGTGTGCATATCCGTACCTTCCTGTCCGGTCCAACAGGCACGCCTGAGAAGAGGTCTGGATGAATTTGTTTGTAAAGAAATGCACCGGGGTGAATTTGCTACGTTCGCCAAGGAAATTGACGAGCGCATAACAGTTGAGTGCCTCTTTGCCCCGCCGGACCCGCATCCGGATGATATGTTTTGCAAATGGCGAATCTTTTTAAGTGACGCATAGAGCAAAGGGCAAAGGGCATAGGGCATGGCGCATGGGGCATAGGGTAAATGCCTACCTTCCTGAGTTTTATGACCCTGTGTTTTGTTTTATCCTAGCCTGGATTAATTATTTCAGAGAAATCAATGCCATTAACATTTGAATCATTGAGTCATGGGACCATTGCATTTGGTTTTTTTAACATTGACTCGGATATGCTGCTGTTAGAACAGCATTTTTTATTTGGATCGGAATTTTGCCATCATATTATTGAAATGGTGGAAAATGTTGATGATGAGCAGTTTAAATCGAGCTGGCCGGTATATACGATAGAAGATAGAAAACGAATCGGAGATCTAATGGGTGCAATTTATGGGATTCGCTTCAGCGGTTTCATCGGAGAATTATACCGCAGATATCCTTTCCCGGCGGAACCTGCGGATTTCAAACAAAAGCCGGAGGGTTACCGAAACCAGACTGTTGTTCGGGATATGGTTTCTGCTTATGCCGGGCAGACCCTGTTACCCGTTGAAGCAAATCACCGAGCACTTGAGGTAGATATTGGAGCGTATAAATTCGGCCAAACAACTTTCCAGGAACTTATCACATATGTCTGGCAAGGAGGTTATCCGCGCTGGAGGGATGGCATCCGACCGGATTATGTTATAGATATGAAAACAAAAATTGAAGACTGTCGCCAGGGATTGTTTAAAAACATGCAGTTTGTGTAATTTATACGCTGGCTCATCGCTTCTGGCATCTTACTGATATCAGGCGACGGGCAGCCGATCCGTACGACATTCAGAACAAGCGAGAAACCAGAAGCCAGAAACTGGATGCAAAACACATTTTGACAATTGAGCTGGCTAGTTGTATGAACTGCGCCATAACGACAACCTGAAAATATATTTATAAAGAATGCCTATGGATGCCTACAATTATCTTAAAGAAGAAATTTTAAAAATCAATCAGGAAATTCTAGACTTGATTTCAAAGGCCAAATCCATGCCCGGTATGGCGGAAACCAGTTTCGGAGATTGGGAGAAAACCTGCCAGGGGCTGCCGGATCAAATGGCGGAAGATATTATGCGCGTGGCGGTGGTGGGCCCGATAAAATCCGGTAAGAGTACGTTTTTAAACTCTATGTTGAAAGGCGATTATTTAAAAAGAGGCGCCGGCGTGGTTACATCAATTGTTACGCGTGTGCGGTCCGGTGATCGATTAAGCGCGCATCTTTATTTTAAGTCCTGGGATGAAGTCAATGCGGAAATGGAACAGGCACTGGTTTTGTTCCCTTCACTGGAATGGCGCAAGAATAAATCGAATTTCGACATCAGAAGCGAAAATGAACGAGACCAAATTCAACAGGCTCTAAAATCATTGAGCTCAGAGCAATTGATATCGCATGACACCCGCAATCTTAATAATGTACTTCTGACTTCATATATTAAAGGGTATAAACGCGTTTACGATATTCTCTCCTCTGACGATACAACCCGTCGCTATGAAGAAACTACTTTTGCAGAACATAAAAAATTTGTGGGCAATGAAGACCTGGCTGTCTATCTAAAAGATGTTCAATTGCAAATCCCGTCAGCTGGAACGAACCAGAATATCGAAATCGCTGATTGCCAGGGAAGCGATTCTTCGAATCCAATGCATCTGGCAATGATCCAGGACTATTTGCTGCTTACGCATTTGATTGTTTATGTTATCAGCAGCAGGACGGGCTTGCGGCAAGCAGACATCCAATTTTTATCCATGATCAAAAAAATGGGCATCCTGGACAATATCCTTTTTGTTGTTAATTGTGATTTTAGTGAACACGACTCCATGGAAGAACTTGAGATCCTGGTGAACAAGGTGAAGGATGAACTGGCCCTGATCAAACCCGATCCGGAAATGTATACCTTTTCGGCCCTGTTCAATCTGTTCTCCTCACCGCAATTGGAACTTTCAGAAAAAGATCAGCTGCGAATGCAGCAATGGAAAACTGAAGAGGAACTGACAGATTTCTCTGCCAGGGAAACGATGCGATTCCAGTCGGCATTTGATTTAAAATTCAGCAGCAGACGGGGAGCTGTTTTATGGCAAAATCATTTAGAGCGACTCAGCGTCGTTTTATCCGGAATGGACAACTGGATCGAAATCAATCGGGATATGCTGGCTCGTGATTCTGAAAGTACCCGGGAAATGAAACAAAAGCTTAAGACCCATCAGGAACGGGTTGATCAAATGAAAGCCGTGATGAAAACGACAATTTCCGGGGCTGTTGCCAAAATCAAAAAGAAACTCAATGTCGACGTAAACCGCTTTTTTGATGTGCATTCCGGTGAAATTATCAAGGAGATTTTTACCTTTATAAAGGATTACAAAGGGTTGACTCAGCCGGTGAAGGGGAAGGCAGATTTGTCCGGTGTTTCCAGAACCATGTATCTGGGTTATCAGGATTTTAAACAATCTCTGGACAAATTTATTACCGAGGAAATTAACCCGGAGATTATCCGTTTTGTAAAAATGCAGGAAAAGGAAATTGGAACGTATTTTGAAACGATTACAAGGCCATACAATGCAATGCTTTCGGACGCC
>JASFIX010000446.1:0-4346 GCA_050122435.1 Desulfobacterales bacterium | reverse complement strand
GTTCCATTCCGACATGCTCAACGGTTTGGAGGTCGTCTTGCCGACTGCCGAGGTGGTTCGAATCGGTTCCTGCGCTACCTCCGATTTTTGGTTTGCCCGGGCTCCGCTGCCGGATTTGACGGGGCTTTTTCTCGGATGGGCCGGGACCACCGGCGTTATTACCAAGCTGGCCATTAAACTTTACCCCAACTACCGTCACAACGATGTGGGTATATTCGTGTGTGAAGATCCGGAGCTGGTGCCAGACATTTTGCACCGCGTCACCGGAACGCAGGTGGCGGAAGATATCACCGCCTGGATGTCCCCCAAACCGGACTGGGCCCGGGGATTTCTGCACTGCAACATCAATTACGGTGCAAATTCAAAAGAAGAACTGGTCTGGAAACGCAATCTGATTCGCGCCTCGGTGAATGCATATATTGACCGCAAAATCGCGGGATTCATGCCGCTGCCGACAGCCATGAAGGCACCCTTTCTGGATGTGCCGGGCCGCATCCTGACGCGTTTTGCGGATGTCAGAAAAGGCGGCGGATTTGAGTATGTCGGCGCCATCATGCCGGTGGAATTGTTTCCGGCAGCATACCGCCAGGGTCTTGAGATCGCCGAACAGACTGCGGTAAGCTATTCGCTGGGCGCCCGCATCATCGGCGTCAATCACTGCATGATGTTCTTTTTTGCCTATGCCTTCAACCGCGCCGATGACGCCGACGTCCGGCGGGCGCAGCAGGCCCTGGAGGAAACCAATCGCGCCGTCGTCAATATGGGCGGTATCCCCTGGAAAGCCGAGTTGCCGGCGCAAAAAGAAATCATGCGCAAAATGGATCCCAATATGCTGACGCTCATGAACCGGATTCGGTCTGTACTGGATCCCAACGGCATTATGAATCCGGGGAACTGGCAGGTGGACTGATGGAATATTCAGAAATACTTCATCGCTGTTTTCGCTGCGGTTATTGTAAGTTGCCCGGTAACTACGTTGATTTTAACTGCCCACCCTATCAGGCGTTTCGTTTCGAGACCTATTCTCCGGGAGGCCGGATGTGGTTGCTTCGTGCCTGGCTGGACCATAAGATCGAACTCAGCGATCGCCTGCAGGAAATCATTTTTTCCTGCGTCAGCTGCGGCAACTGCGTGGAACATTGCACCTTTCCAAAATTTAAGGATCAGCTGCTGCTGGCATTTACAGCCGCTAAAGCGGAGCTGGTCAATGATGGCCGGATTCTGCCCGCCATCCGGGATTGTCTGACACGCCTCACCCAATCTGGCAATGCCTATGGACGCTCGCCCAAAAAGCGGGAACAGTGGACGCAGGGAATCGAGATCGAGCACTTTGACAAACAGGACTACCTCTTTTTCGTCGGGGATGTCGGCACTTTTGACCCGCGGGGACAGGAAATTGCCCGATCGATCGTGCACTGCTTAAAACAAAACGGCTTATCCATCGGTCACTTGGGTGCCGCCGAACTATCGGATGGCAACGAAGCCCATGCCATGGGTGAAACTGAGCTGTTCCGTCACCTGGCCCAAAAAAACATTCAAACCTTCAATGCGCTCGGCGTTCAACAGATCATCACCCTTTCACCCCACGGCTTTCATGTCATTAAAAATGAGTACCCGCAGCTCGGTGGAAACTACCAGGTCTTTCACTACTCTCAGATACTGTCGCCTGCTCTGCAAAAAGCGAGGTTCCGAGACGATCTGCCGCCGGTTCGGGTGACCTATCATGACTCGTGCTATCTCGGGCGTCACAACCAGGAATATGGGTCGGCCCGCAAAATGTTGAGCGCGGTTACGGGGCTGGAGCTGGTTGAAATGGAGCGCGGTTTTCAAAATGCGCTATGCTGCGGCGGCGGCGGCGGTAACGTTTTTACGGGCATTATCGACAGCGGTTTGGATACGGCCGCCCGGGCGCGGGTGCGCGAGGCGGCTGCCTCAGGTGCACAAGTGCTGGCGGTGGGCTGTCCCCAGTGCGCCGTTATGCTGGCAGATGCCGCCAAAGTGGAAAACCTGGACCGACAGCTTGAAGTGAAGGAGCTCAGCGAGATCGTCAACGCGCGGCTCGCACCAATATAAGGGGATCCCTGTTATTGGTTATTCGTTATATGTTATAGGAAAATCCTAAGATCTTCAGCAGATCCAATAACCATTAACTTATAACCATTAAAGATTAACATCCAGTTGTGGGGGAAAGTATGGCGCTGAAATTAGATGCGATCGGTAAAAAAATCGGACCGTTCACCAAGGATTACACCTGGAAGGACATCGTGCTATACGCGCTTGGGGTGGGCGCCGGGTTTGGGGATCTGGACTATTGTTATGAAAAAGATTTACAGGTGATTCCCAGCTTTGCGATTACGACCATTTACGATTTAATGCCCGAGCTGGCAATTTCCAGCAATGTTAATCTGGCGGGTATTTTGCACGGTGAGCATGAAATCATCTTCCACAACCCCATCCCGCCTGAAGGCAGCCTTACCACCGAAGGTGCCATTACCCACTACTATGACAAGGGCGAAAATAAAGGGGCCCTGATCATCGCTGAATTCGAAACCCATCACTCAAACGGCACCAAGTTATTTACCAGCATTGCCACTATTTTTGCGCGCCTGGACGGCGGGTTCGGCGGTGAGGATGCCCCCAGAAAACACATTGATTTTCCGGACCGGGAACCGGATTTTATTGTAGAAGCTGCGCCCACAGCGGATCAGCCCCTGATTTTCAGGCTTTCCGGTGATACCTTTCAACTGCACGTGGACAGCGAATTTGCCCAAATGGCCGGCTTTGATAAGCCGATTATGCACGGTTTGTGCACCCATGGATATGCCTGCCGCGCCTTGATTGAAACCCTGACTCCGGGTGAACCGCAAAAGGCCAGGCGGCTCGATTGCCGGTTTAAACGCCCTCTGTATCCCGGCGTACCGATTAAAACATTGATATGGAAAATCGACGACGGCCAGGCACTCTGGCGCGTGATCAACGCCGAGTCTAATGAAGTGGTAATGGATAACGGCATTTTCGAATACGGCGACATTGTTAAAGAAGAAATTCGCTTTGACGGCCAGGTGGCGATTGTCACCGGTGCCGGCGCCGGACTCGGCCGCGTTTATGCCCTGGAGCTGGCCAAACGGGGTGCCCGCGTGGTGGTCAATGATTTGGGCGGCGCCCCGGACGGATCGGGTAAAGGCTCCAAAAAACCGGCGGATCAGGTGGTTGAAGAGATTCAGGCGCTGGGTGGCGAAGCGGTTGCAAACCATGACAATGTGGCCACAGTTGCCGGCGGTGACAATATCGTTAAAACTGCCCTGGACGCCTTCGGTACGGTCGATATTCTGATCAACAATGCCGGGATTCTAAGGGATAAGACCTTTTTGAAAATGGAACCGCAAAACTGGCAGGCAGTCCTCGATGTGCACTTAAACGGGGCCTATCATGTCTCCCAGCCGGCTTTTGGCGTTATGAAGAAAAAAGGATACGGAAGAATCCTGATGACAACTTCAGCGGCGGGGCTCTACGGTAATTTCGGCCAGACCAATTACGCGGCCGCCAAGATGGGCCTGGTGGGCCTGATGAACACCTTAAAATTGGAAGGCGAAAGGTCCAATATCAAAGTCAACACCATCGCCCCGGTAGCAGCTTCGCGTCTTACCGCGGACATCTTGCCGCCGGATTTCATCGACAAGCTGGAGCCGGAACTGGTGGCCCCTATGGCACTCTACCTGGTGTCGGAGCAATGTCCGGTTAGCGGCAATATTTACAATGTGGGCATGGGCTGTTTCAATCGGGCCGCCATTGTGACCGGACCCGGCACGGTAGTGGGCGACGGTCGGGAGGTCCCGGATCCCGGGCAACTGTTGGCCCAATGGGAAAATATCAACACGCTGAAAGGCGCCAAGGAATACTGGAATGCCACTGAACAAATCGGTGATGTTTTGCAGGCTTTCACCCAGCCGGCCGAAGATGCCGGCAGCACGTCTCAGGGGTTTGAAACCGTTGATGAAATATTCGATGAGATGCCGAAGGCGTTTGTTGTCGATGCCGCCGCCGGCGTGGATGTGGTTTTTCAGTTTGCGATAACCGGTGGCGGTGGCGGCGACTGGAATTGTGTGATTAAAGACAGCGCCTGCACAGTCGAGGCCGGCGTGCACGAAAAGCCGAGCTGCACTTTAAAGATGGAAACTGCTGATTTTCTTAATATGATGAATGGCGTTTTGCCAGCCATGCAGGCCTATACTTCGGGTAAACTGAAGATCGAAGGCGATATTATGAAATCCCAGCTTATCGAAAAGCTGTTTCAATTTAGAATATAGGTTTACAAGGTTCAGGGTTCAAGGTTCAGGGTTCAGGAT
>JASFIX010000445.1:0-4348 GCA_050122435.1 Desulfobacterales bacterium | reverse complement strand
ACGCAGGGTTTTGAATTTACGACCAACAGTGCCGTGTCCGCATAAAAAAACAGCCGCCATCAGTGCAAATAAAGGTGGATTTCTGCACTGTCTGATACGGCTGCCATGACGATGAATTTTTGAGATGGGTTCTAGTTATTCCGGCCGGGGATATCAAGCCGGCAAAATATGAGCGGCGTTAATTATTAATTGTAATGCCACCGTCAGGTCCTCCCCGTATATACACTGTATCCAGCATAACCATAACCTTATTTTCAGGCTTAAATTTTATAGAGACAAACGGTAGACTTGAGAAATACACCCCCACTTTATCACCGACGGGGTCCAGTATAATGGCACCCCGGGGATGGTGGGGTAATGTGAGGTCATTATACCAGATACGGGATTTCACGACGTTAAACTCCTCGGTGTCCGCTTCAAGTTGTCGCCAAATTCTGGATTCAAGTTCCCATTTTGGATCAAGCCCGACAATGGCATAAGTTTGCATGCCAATACCGTAATAATAAAAATCTAAATCCGGCTGAACCTGGTTGGTTTCAAAGGCCTGGGTAACATCTGCATCCCAGCGAATCCGACCAAAGTCTCCCGAGCAACCGACAATCAACACCGCTGCCAGGAATCCCATACTAAGACGACCTATAAGATATGATCTTTCAGATGTCCTTTTTGGATAAATAAACCCAATTTTCATTTCCAAATTTCTCCCGGCTGTTCACATATGACGAACGGATCGCTTGCAATCTGAATTTGAAACAGAAGCTGAATTGATCAAATGACCTAAGGCAGGCTCTATATTTAGTATGGATAAGGTTAGATTGTCAATCAACATCGCTATTGCCGCACAGCGTTTACACGATGCGATATCCACAAAGGAAAAGGGTTGAACCAGGTCATGTCAATCCGGAAATATTTTAGCTGTGAGTTTTGAGCGCAAAACCCTCTATCGCTTGTGATATAGGATATATTAAGCGCCAACACGGTTAAGGTCAGCGACCGCCCATGAATGGTGTTTCGGGCATGACCACAATGCGCTTATTTTCCTCGAAACGTATCGCGGCCCACCAGAGACCCGAATACCAGATGCCGACTTTTTTTCCATCAGGATCCAGAATATCGGCGCCTTTGGTAAAATTGTGTTGATTATGATAGCGATAGTCGTCCCATACCCAGAAAACCATTTCTTTGAATTTTTCCGTATCTTGGTCGACTTCTCGCCAAATCCTGGAGCGCAGTTGATATTCGCGATCGATCCCGACAACAGCATACGGCATGTTGGTTCTGCCGTAGTAATAGTATTTGTAATCGGGGTCGACCTGATAGGTCTGAAAAGCCCGGGTAGCTTCATCGTTGTGTCTGAGCCGGCCATAGTTTTCAATACATCCGCTTAAAATGGCGGATGCAATTAAAACACCGAGAGCAGCACAAAATCTCAACAAACGCCCGTCTTTATATTTTGACTGTAAATGATTCATTCAAGCCTCTATATATATCCCGGCCTTCTTTGTCTGGCCGATCAAAAATGTTTTTAGAGTGAAGTCTTTGTGAACAAGGAAAGTTAATTTAAGAATAATACCACAATGTGGTATGTCAATGCGGATTGTAATGATGGGGCCACACCTTCATGGCGAGGCATTCTGTCATGAAATTGATACAAAGAAGATGCTTCCGGGGATACCAAAAATTTTTATGAGGATTCAAAGGTGTAAATATGTTGGGGCGTTGTTAAAAAAATCGTTTTTGAATATCCATCAATTGTGTCAAATTTTAAATTTTTCTGAAGCTGTATTTTGTCCTTTTCATGTTTTAAATCCGAAAATGCCTTTATTCTGGTTTCTCTTCCTCGTCGGAGTAAAACGAAAAATATATTAAGATAGCAGCGACGATTGCATACATGGCCATGCCAATAAACATTAACAGGCCACCGTCCAGTGCAAAAGCACCTCCAGCCCTTGCCGAAATCTGATCCATCATGCCTGCTATCGAGGTAATTTCGCTATCTGTCAGGCTATCGACTCGCGCTAGCGCTTCCTCGGGATGGATTCCATATGCCTGCATTTGGGCCGCCACATCCGTCCTTCTGAGAAAGGCTTTTACTCGCGCCCGGTCAGAAAGCTGTTTAGAATCCTGGTGAATGATGTATTCAGTGGTTATCATAGCGGCCCGCGCAGGGGAGTGCGGTAGGCATAGCAAGAATGTTGAAATCAACACGGTTAGACCTATAATTTTTCTGTACTGAAATATCTTTTGCATGATTTGCCCCATTTTTATTGCTAAACCTTCACAGTGGGCTTGTGGCGCGCTATTCAGAAAACAGATGGGTCGTTTATTGGTCGATCCAAGCCCGTTACCAGTGCTCGATTAAAAGTTCAAAATATCCGGAAGGTCGCACACAGGCAGGACATTTCTCAGGTGCTTCCAATCCTTCATGAAGATAGCCACAGTTCCTACAGCGCCATGTGGCAGACTTGTCACGCCGGAATATTTTCCCGCTTTTAATGTTGTCTGCCAAGGCTAAAAAAAACTTTTCATGATGTCTTTCCGCCACAATAATTGAATCCCATGTCTCAGCAGCCCGTTCATAGTTCTCTTCCCGCGCGACAGCGGCAAAGGCAGGATACAAATTTGTATGGACATTATTCTCAAGGGCCGCGGAAGATATGAGGTTATCATAAGTACTTCTGATGGCACCGGTGAGAAATGATGCTGTAATTTCCAATTCGCCCTCATTAAAAAACTTGAAAAACCGCAAGGCATGCTCAAACTCTTGCTCAGCGGTATCCTTAAATATCGCGGCGATCTGAATATATTCATCATTTTTCGCTTTATCAGAAAAAAAACGATAACGGGTATACGCCTGTGATTCAAACGCATACGATATTAAGAGGTTTTTTGCAGTCCGGCTTTCCTTGAATTTTCCCATGATGTCCCCCTTCAGCTTTTCAACTGAGATATTGAGGTTGGCCTGAAATCAACTTAAACAGGCCAAATCACATAAAACAATCGAATTTACTCTTCTATTTCAATAGCATTTGCACCGCATTCATCGGCAGCACGCCGGACAATTTCCTCGTACTGTTCAGGGATTTCATCAAATTTAACAATAGATATCAGTTCATCTTCATCATACTCGAAAACCTCCGGACAAAGATTATTGCAATTTCTATCACCCATGCATGACCTTGTAATAACAGCTTTCATCTCATTCTCCTTTTCGCAGTTTAAGTTTAAAAAAATAACAGATTCCGAAATAGTCAATAATTAAGCTCTGACCCTAAAAAAATAAACATGTTCCTGATTTAGATGCGGTCAGATTTTATAACATAAGATCTTGCTGGTTTCAATATTACCTGGATCGTGGCGCTCGACTCGATCTTTCAAGTTACTGTTGGGGCCCAGATAGTAGGTCTTATCTTTCAGACATTGGAGTATGTATACGTAACATGGCATGGCTCAAAAGCGGGGAACGCCGGTGGATGGTGGATGGGGACGCCCATAAAATTATAAGTTTCTATACATCAATTAGTTCCAATCCGTTTTCTTTGGCAATCGTCTCACCTCTTTTTACACTTTGGCTAATAGCAGGTTGACTGATTCCTATACGTCTGGCAAGTTCTGTGGTAGTAATACCTAATTCACGTACCGACCAGTAGCACAACAGACTTCGTGCCTTGACTGTTTGGGGATGCTTGCCTTTCTCCCATACTTGTTCACATTTGATACCGAATAATGCAGCCACCCGCTCCGCAACTTGTTCAATATTGAAGCCAGCCGCCTCTAGTTGATACTGACGCTCGCGCTGCTCCTGGGCCTGTATAAGAACTTCTTCGACAAAATCACTATCACCCAATATCCGCTCATCGCTCTTTAAATGCACATCTGTCCGATTGAAGGCTTTGAACGCTTGCCACCCACCTAAGCTTCGAATCAAACCACCGCCAACCAGCTCAGGCCGCCTTCCCATGTTAATGCCTTTCTTTACAAATTTATGATAACTCCTTCGAGCTTCAGACACAGCTTCCCCAAAAAGCTTCAAAGTTTCATCGACAGATTGCCAATCATTCGAATAATGGCCCAGCAGCACAGAATGTCCACAATACGAATAGTACTCTAACTTTTTTAGATTAGACACCTGTTTTGCTCGCAACGGATGTAAATGAATATAACGTACTAACTCCAATAGATAATTTTCTTCCTGACATAAAATAGACTTATAGCGGTTTTGAAACAGGTGACCCCATCGGCGGTGGCGGCGGTTGAAATAAACCGCATGGCCTGTCAGCAGCCTTCTCATAATTGTGGCAATCGGGGTAAGACCAGTTTTCAAAAGTAGATGGAAATGATTTGGCAT
>JASFIX010000444.1:0-4350 GCA_050122435.1 Desulfobacterales bacterium | reverse complement strand
ACCATACTCAAGCTGGCTGCTGAGAAAACAGCCCTGCAAGTGGTGGCCGATCAATTTGGTTCGCCCACCAGCGCAGAGGATCTTGCTAAAGCATTACTGACCATTATCAAGAAAATCGACGCCAATGAAAAATTTGATTGGGGAACCTACCATTATTGCTGTAAGGGAATCACAACCTGGCATGGTCTGGCCGAAAGGATTATCAAGCTAGCAGCGCCCTATGCCGCTTTAAAGAGCCGGCAAGTGGAAGCCATTACAACCGCTGAATGGCCAACTCCCGCAAAACGACCGCCCTATTCTGCTCTGAATTGTACCCGCATAAATAGCCAATTTGGGATCGAGCCCGTACCATGGCAGCAAAGCCTGAAGCATACCATTGACCGTATCTTCACTGGGCGCTAGAAGTTGTTATTTGTTATTCGTTATGTGTTAATTGGATGAATGTCCGATCTTAATGGGTAATATTGGAAAATATGGATCAGATTGCTTCGTCGTTTCACTCCAACTCGGCTGGACTCGTCGCAGTATCGCAATAACGCTCTCAAATCATTCCTGAGACACAACATTGACACCGGATTGTCAAAACTAATAACGAATAACCAATAACGAATAACTCACTGACGATTGACGCATTTTGCAAATCAACTTTATATATTGATATATTAAATAGTTACAATCATCCTAAAGAGAAAAACGTTGACTGTTTTCACATTTCAATCTAACATAAAAGCTATCGGAATTGCCTATTTTTGTTTTCCTTTCTCCGATGAATTCATTTCATGGAATCGATACCGCACATACATAGCCCCGTTCTCGTCGTCGATGATGATGAGGGTTTGCTGTTAAGCATTAAAGCGACGCTGGTCAGTTCGGGTTTGCCGGAGCCGGCCCTGGTATCCGACAGCCGCCGGGTAATCGATCTGGTTCGCGAATATGATTTTCAATTGATTTTACTGGATCTGATGATGCCGCATTTGACCGGAATGGAGGTTCTGAGAAGGATTAAAAAAGAATCTCTGGATGTCGAATGTGTCATTGTCAGTGCCATAGACGATGTCGCATCTGCAGTCCAGGCGATCAGCCTGGGCGCATCAGATTATCTGGTGAAACCGCTCAATAGTGATAAACTGGTTGCTCTGGTGAACCGAACGCTCGAAAAATATAGCGTGCAGCATGAGCTGGAGCAGTTCGGCAGTAAAAAGGTATTTTCTAATCTTAAAAACCCGGAAGCATTTGCTGACATTGTCGCCGAAGATGAAGCCATGGCCCTGATATTTCATCAGGTGGAAGCGGTAGCCGGCACAGATTACAGTGTGGTTATCAGTGGAGAATCCGGAACCGGCAAAGAAATGCTGGCTCGTGTCATTCATAAATTAAGCAATCGTTCTAATGCGCCGTTTTATGCAGTCAATATGGCATCTTTTAGCAAAACGATTTTTGAAGATGAATTTTTCGGTCATGCCAAGGGAGCCTACACGGATGCCGCCAGCGATAAAATTGGATTTTTTGAGGCTGCCCACGGTGGTACTCTTTTTTTGGACGAAATCACCGAATTGGATCCATCATTGCAGGGCAAACTGCTGCGGGTGATCGAAGAACGCGAACTTTATCGGTTAGGTAGCACCGAAATCCGTAACGTGGATGTTCGCATCATCGCCGCCACCAACCGGGACATAAATGAGGAAATCTTGAAAGGTGCGTTTCGGTCGGACCTGTATTACCGCATCAATATGTATAACATAAAAGTACCGCCTCTCCGGAACCGCCAAAAAGACATTCTGCCCATCGCTCGCCATTTCCTCAAAACCCATGCCAATGCAAACGATAAAATGATCGGTTCACTGACACCCGATCTGGAACAGCGTTTAATGCAGTATTCTTATCCGGGAAACGTACGAGAACTGGAGAATATTATCGCAGCCGCCGTACTGCAGGAAAAATCAAAAGTCCTGACCCTGGCCTCGACGTTAAATTTGCTGCCCTATGAAGGACCCGAGCGGCGCAAGCACGTGGAATTGCTTACCCTTGAAGAGCTTGAAAAACGGCATATTCTAAAGGTATTGGACATCACCGGTGGCAATCGTCCCAAAGCCGCAAAAATACTGGGTGTAAATATCTCCACGGTGTATAGAAAAATAGAGAAATATAAACTGGACCGTTGAAATGATAATGAAACCAAAATTGGTGATTAAAGCGATACTTCAACAAAGATATGGGCCAAAGACATTTTTGAGAAGGCTTCTAACGGAGGGTTGACAATATGGCAGATGGTTTAGATGTCATTATAATCGATGATGATAAAGGTATTTGCGATATAATCCAAGAGCTGGTTGAAAGCTTCTATGACTGGGGTGATGTAATTTCATTTTCGAATGCGGATAAAGCCATAAATTATTGCCTACAGCGCGACATTGGGGTGGCTATTTTTATTATTGATGTATTTCTTGGCGGCCTCAGTGGTTTCTACTTTTTGGATGCCATCGAAAAGAAATTTCCGACCGCCCATGAAGACTCGATCATCATCAGCGGCAATGCCAGCGAAGATGTGGTGAATATGTGTTTGGCTTCCCGGGTAAATTATTTGCTGGAAAAGCCGATTAAGCCCTATGCCTTGCAGCTGGCTGTAAAAGCCATTACCGGAAAATATCTGAACTTTGCCAAAAAACTGCTGCAGGATTCAACTTATGCCGCCGACATTGCCAAATTATAAACCGAGGTGCGGCAAACCCCATGGCCGAATCTGAAAAAATCATAGGCGCTGCCATCCCAAAATTATTTGAAGAATTGCTGCATCATAAAACCCTCCTCAAACTGACCGTCGATGGTACCGATGCTGAGCACCTGACCCTGATTACCGCTCTGGTGAATCGAAACAAAGCTCCCCACCTTGTTATCGATACACCGGAAGGATGGAAGAACGCCATAGCAGAAAGTGATCCCTGGCACCTTCACTTTGAATTCACCGGAAAGGATCATATCAAATATACCTTTAGAACCATTGGCGGGGAAATTGACAATAACCGGATTTATGTAAAATGCCCCCGGGAAGTAGAGCGCTGGCAGCGCAGAGAACTTTTTAGGCTCAATGCCCCTGTGGGCACCAAACTTTTCCTGCCACGTGACACGGTTCGATACGAGCTGGATGTTATTGATATTAGCATCGGGGGCACGCTGGCTGCGCTGGTTCGAACCAGTTCCCACGATCTTGAAATCCCACCCTTGGATGAGGCCCAAATTTTAAAGGATGTCGAGCTGGTATTTCCGTCAGAAATCATGAAACAGCCGATCAAGATCAAAACGGTACATCTCAAACGCTTGAAACAGAATTCGGAAAAAACAGGTTACGAGGTGGCCTTTGAGTTTTACAAGATAAGCAGGGGGGAGCAAAAGCGGTTGACTGACCTGATTTATCGTTTGCAACGACAGGCGTTGCGCCATCGATTACCTTTGGACATCTGATGCCCGGTTGTCCCGTTATGCCCGTTGAGCCCGTTTCGCCGGTTCAAATCGAACAAAACCGCCGTCCTTTTTTTACGGGCCTAACCGGCACAACAGGCTTACCGGCCAACCGAGTCTTACTATAGACTCACCTGCATTCCTTCCCGGGCAAAAAAGGTTTCGGTGTTCCCTGTATTTCTGGAATCACAGTGCAATTTGGCCAGTTCGTCCAATTGGGTGTCGGTGCGCATAGGGTCATGGTGAAAAAGTGCCAGGCGTTTGACCTGTGATCGCATAGCTGCTTCAATGGCATACTCGATCGGCGAATGCCCCCAGCCGCGCTTGTCTGTGTCATACTCACGCTGGGTGTATTGGGCATCATGAATCAATAAATCCGCCCCGGTAAAAAAATCTTCCAATCGATGGTTTTCATCCCTGGCAGCCGCCTCTCCCTGATGTGCCATAATCTCATCATAGGCTGGATCCAACGGATCGGTTATAAACAGGTTTTGAAAGGGTTCGGTGTCATAGGCCGTGCAACATATTTTACCTTTATACTCAAAGCGAAATCCCAAACACAGCAGTGGATGGTTTAAATATTTAGTGGTTAATCGAATCCCGTCCCCTAGCTCGAAACACCCCTCTTTCAAATTGAGATATTCGATTCGAGCATTCAGCTCTTCCTGACGAACCGGAAAATAGCGATAGGACAGCTGTCCGCCGATGACCGCCTCCAGGGAATCGTCCTCGCAGGTAACCGGACCATAAATCTTTAATCGGGTACCAGCTTGAAAAATCGGCCCAAAAAAAGGGAATCCGATAATATGATCCAGATGGGTGTGGGTCAAAAAAATATCGGTTTCGAGCGACCCGGCTGAAAAACCTTCTGTTATCAGATAATTTCCCAGAAGC
>JASFIX010000443.1:0-4370 GCA_050122435.1 Desulfobacterales bacterium | reverse complement strand
CTTTCACTATCCGAGATGACGATCGATCGATTACTGTTTTGTGTAGAAAAAGATATACCTGTAATTGTATGCCCGGCACCATCGGCCGGTAGCACCAGCCCGGTAACATTTGCAGGAACCATCGTGCAGGCGAACGCTGAATCGATGAGCTGCTTGGCGATTGCTCAAATTCTGCGTCCGGGGTTTCCTGTCATTTATGGCGCCATGCCCAGCATAATGGACATGGCAACGACAATTTTTTCATACGGTGCTCCTGAATTAAGCATGATGTCGGCCGCCTTTTGCCAGATCGCAAAACAGTATAATTTACCTATTTTTGGAACGGGCGGGTGTTCTGACGCCAAATATGTCGATGTGCAGGCTGCAGTGGAAGCGACATTTTCCTTGTTGAGCTCATCGCTGACGGGGACCAATTTGATACATGACTGCGGTATCCTCGATCATGGATCGGTGGCCTCGCCAGCCTATAATGTGTTGATCGATGAGGTAATTGGTATGGTTAAAAGTTACGAGAAAGGTATCATTTTAGACGATGAGACCCTTGCACTCGATGTGGTTGACCGTGTTGGACCCGGTGGTCACTTTCTCGATGATGAGCACACATTGGATCATTTTCGGGATGTATGGTATCCACAATTATTTGAAAGAATGGACCACGAGCGCTGGCTCGAAAAGGGCGCTAAACATTTTGAACAAAGGCTGATTGAAAAAACCAAACAGGCAATGTTGCATGTGCCCAAACCGTTACCGCCGGAGGTGATAAGAGAGCTTAACAGGATGGAGAAGCACTGGAAATAGTCATTGATTTCGTCAGCGCTTCTGTCGGCATTCAAGCCAATTGCATCACCTTTTCTGGAAGAAAAGAATGAAAGTAAACATCACGTTCAGTGGTCCCTTGGCGCCTTACGCTGGGATTGAAAAAGCAAACATTGAGCTTCCTGAAATCGCCTGTCTCGAAGACCTTTTGGTTGAAATTGGACGCAGGTATGGCTCAAACATGCCGCCACTCATATGGGATGCAGCCCGGGGCCGCTTCACCCACCACGTGCTTGTCATGAAAGGATTAAAGCATTTAACCGATTTAAAGGAACCTTTGAATAATGAGGAAGAAATCAAATTTTTTCTTGTCATGCTGGGAGGCTAAATAACACATGATAAAATCGATTCAACCCGATGGGGACGGCTAAAATGGTGAATATTAAAGAAGCAGCGGTGGTTGTCATTGGCGGCGGAATCATGGGGTGTTCGACCGCGTACGAACTGGCCAAAAAGGGGCAATCGGTTATACTGCTGGAGAAAGGTTTCGTCGGCGCTGAAGCCTCCGGCAGAAATGGCGGGGGAGTGCGCCAGCAAAAGCGTGATCCGGCGGAGCTTCCGCTGGCTATGGAATCTGTAAAAATCTGGCAGGGGCTGCATGCTGAATTGGAATGGGAGCTCGAATACCGGCAGGGCGGCAACATCCATATTCTCGGAAATCCCGACCGCTATGATTTTTTTGTTGAGCAACTTCAAGCTTCCCGGGAAGCGGGTCTGGATGTACGCTTGCTGAGCCCTGAAGAAACCCGTAAATTGCTTCCGACTCTGAGGAAGGATCTGGATCTGCTGGGATGCACTTACTGTCCGTCGGACGGAAATGCCAATCCGCTAATTGTCTGCAAGGCATATGCAAGAGCCGCGCAAAAGCTGGGTGTCGAGGTCAGGGAGCATGAACCTCTGGAACGATTGATGGTTAAATCCGGTCGAGTGGTTGCTGCTGTGACGGCCAAGGCCGAATACCGAGCCTCGGATTTCGTCATTGCCGCCGGTGCCTGGTCAAGGCCAATTTGTCATCAAATCGGTCTTGATTTTCCGATGATGATAAAACGGTCTCAACTCATGGTGACCGAGCCGCTTCCTGCGGTTTTCACTGAATTTGTCAGTGCCGATCAATGCAGCTGTTATTTCCGCCAGGCATTAAACGGCGGTATACACATCGGCATCCCCAGTGCGCCGATTGAGGACCATAATAAATCGACAAGTTATGATGCATTTAAAATCGTCGGGCAAAGCTGCCAGACGCTGTTTCCTTTTCTTGAGCAAGTCAACATTGTTCACAGCTGGGCCGGGCTGACCAACTGGACCCCTGATGCGGTTTGCATCATCGATAAAGCCCCCCATGTGGAAGGCTTCTATTTGGCGGCAGGGAATTCAGGTCACGGCTTTTGCCTGGGCCCGATTACAGGGAGGCTTCTGGCGGAATGGATCGTTGACGGAGCGCCTTCAATGGATTTGTCGGCGGTGCGCTGGACTCGATTCGACGACATCTACCTCTAACCCGAATTGATCGTTTCAAACCTAAAAAATGGATAATTTTGAATATGAGATGGGGTTTTAAAACCACTTCTGGGGAGAGGACATGACACAGGACTTGAGAATTTGGAAAGATGTGCAACGCGGTCAGGCTTTTGAGATCGCGGTTGATGGTGTGCCGGTTGTGGCTTATGAAGGGGAGACGGTCGCTGCAGCCCTTACGGCAGCCGGTATCAGGACAACCAACAGGACGGTTGATAAAGAAGCGCCCCGTGGAGTTTGCTGCGGCATCGGCTTGTGTTACGGCTGTATAATGATCATCGATGGCGTGCCCAATACCCGGACATGTCAGACGCTGGCGCGGCCCGGGATGCGTTTAGAAACACAGAACGGATTGCAGAGATGGGAGGTGGCGGAGTGAAAGATCCTGAGTTGATTATCATCGGTGCGGGTCCCGGTGGGATCGCTGCCGCAGTTGAAGCCGCAAGGGCGGGAGTAACCGTTAAAATCTTAGATGAGAATCCGAAACCCGGCGGCCGGATTTACGGCCAGCTCAACGACGGATTCAAGCTGATAAATCCCCGGTTTCTGGGTCCGGATTTTGAAAAGGGCCAAGAACTTCTTGCAGAGTTCCATAACTTTCGTGAAAAGATCGATCACCGGCACGACGCGCTCGTGTTCGGCACATTTGAAAACCGGGAAATGGCCTTCCATCAGGCGGGCAAAGGAGAGCGATTACGGTTTCATAAGCTTGTTGTGGCCACCGGCGCTTACGACCGGCCGGTTCCATTTCCGGGCTGGACCCTGCCGGGTGTCTTGACCGCCGGTGGAGCGCAGACCCTGGTCAAAATGCAAAGGGTGTTGCCGGGTAAAAATATCCTTTTTGCCGGCACAGGCCCTTTGCAGCTGGTTGTGGCCAACCAGGTCATGGATGGCGGCGGAAAGGTTGAAGCCATCCTGGAAGCCGGCGAAATCAATAACTGGCTCAAATTGTTAAAAGGATTCAGTCGCAACTGGGGGCTTTTGACGGATGGACTAAAATATATGCGGGCTATCCGCAAAGCGGGTGTGCCCCTGTTGCGCAAACATATCATCCTGGAGGCCCGTGGGGACCATCAGGTGGAGGAGGCCGTTATTGCAGAGGTCGACAAAGACTGGCGTGCGATTGAAAATACGCGTCGTATCCTTAAGGTTGATACGATCTGCCTTGGCTATGGTCTTGTGCCTTCGGTTGAGCTGACGCGACTGGTGGGTTGTCAGCACCGATATGCGCCTGATCTGGGGGGGTGGATTCCGCAACGGGATGAGGACATGCAAACATCTGTGCCAGGCGTGTTTGCCGTGGGTGACGGAGCCGGCGTCGCCGGCAGCGCCATGGCCATGTTGGAAGGCAGAATCGCCGGCATCTCCGTCGCCCGATCCCTTGGTTATATTTCATCCGAAGAAGCCCGTAGCCACAAAAAGCCCTATCTGAATGACATGAAAAGGATAGGGCGTTTGCGAGATGCCCTCGACCAGATATCGTATCCCCGTCCGGGTCTATTTGAGCTCGCTCACGATGATACCATTATCTGCCGATGCGAAGAATTAACACTGGGGGATATTAAAAACGCCATTGGCACAGGTACTGTTGAAATGAACGAGTTAAAGCGCCTGACCCGCATGGGTATGGGCCGCTGTCAGGGGAGGATGTGCGCGCCGGCAGTCCAGGAAATCATCGCCAGACAAACCCAAACCCCGGCAGCTGAAATCAAGTATCTCAACCAGCGGCCGCCAATAAAGCTGGTTCCGATTAATGTGTTGGAATCGTTGCCGGGAGAATTCGAGATTCGACACGGCTGGTAGGTTGAGAATAGAAGCTTTTTTTCAATAAAATTTCCTCTGAATTTAAACCTCATCTACAAAACTTCAAAATTTCATATTATGTAACGACACCGAACAAATCTTCAGTCCTTCAATATTTCACCATCAGGCACGACACCCAAATTTATTAAATAAGCCTTTTTTATTGGATTAGAATATGTAGTTGCAATTTTTTCAATGCCCTTAATTAAGGATGTTCATTCTTTTTCAAACAGAGC
>JASFIX010000442.1:0-4376 GCA_050122435.1 Desulfobacterales bacterium | reverse complement strand
AGCAATTTAAGAAACGCAAACAGCACATCGCCATTATTGTTGATGAGCACGGGGGTGTCTCTGGCCTTATCACACTTGAAGATGCCCTTGAGGAGATTGTCGGCGAGATCATTGATGAAACCGATACCTTTGAGCCCCATATCGTTGAAACCAAACCCAATGAATGGCGGGTTCTGGGGAAATCTGAAATTGATGAAGTCAATGAAATCATAGAAATGAACATCCCCGATTCCAGGGAATATGACACCTTCTCCGGCTATGTTCTGGATCAAATCGGCAGAATTCCGCAGGAGAAAGAAGAAATCCCGATTGGCCAATTCCTAATTACCGTTAAGGAAATGGACGGAAATCGTATTCGCGAATATCTCGTTCGTCAAACAGAAGTTGAGACGCCCGAAGAAGCCTCTTCCACATAAAATTTACCCACCTTCTAAAAGTGGTATCTATTGTCATATCCCGCAAGTAATTTACAAAACATGGTTCTATTTTAGGTTTCAGGTGTCAGGTGTCAGGAAAAATATGGACTGAGTTCTGAGGGCTTAAAAAAATGCCGTCTGGCGCCCGACCCCTTCGACATGACTTGTTGTTTTTCGGTCTGAATGGTTCCTTCAGAGGCCTTCACTTTCTAATTCGATATACCTCAGTAATCAGTACAATGTTTAATCAGATTCCGGACGTTGTCATCTGTTTGCTGACACCTGAAACCTGACACCTGAAACCATTTCTCAAAATTATTCCTTGCTTTCAAAAATTTCGACTATGATGAGAAAAAAGGGCGTGCCTGTTTGGCAATTTGTTCCGGGGCGTTAAAGGTGGTCATATCACCGAGAATAACCTCAAACCCGGTATGATCGCTGCGTACCCAGGGGGCGTAATTTGAGCGCACCATGATGACGATCCGCAGCTCGAGACGGCTGGAAGGCGTTTCTACAGACAACAGGCCCAGATTGTAGCCGTTGCGGCACAAGTTGCGATAAAATCGCTGTACATTCAAAATGGCCCGGGAAAGGTCCTGCCAGTCTGTTGCCGTCACCTGTTGAAATGAGGTCTTTTGCGGCAGGATGCCCCATATTTCAAAGAATCCTTCGGGTGCAAATGCGGCCATCCATTGCCACAAACCGGTTGCTCCAATATAGCGGGACCCTTCGGCGATCTCATGTTCGAGATAGCTGGAAAACAGATAATTGCCGTTTTGTTGATGAAAATCATTGGCCCGTTTCAGTAAGATACGCTGGTGGTTGGCCGGCAATCGGTCGGCGTTTATTTGCAGATGAGGGTGAAGTAGGGATCCGCCGGCAGAAGGCAGATGATTCTGGGTGATGGCCATATATACGGCTTCAGGGTCCTGATTTTTGATTTTTGCCAGATACCGGCTGCAATTTAGAAAACTGTCCGCATATGAATCGATGGAGGCCTTGCCGATTTCAACAAAGTGGATATCGTCGAAAAGGCTGACAGCGGAGTAGCTCCCGTAAGGAAACAAATTGGGAAACAGAAGCGAATCTCCCTGAGTCAGTCGCCCGGCAGACGATAGATCGGGATGCAGTTGAGGTGTTCGGTCGCTTACCTGGGGTTTGCAAAACGGGCATTGGTCAGTTCTATCGGCGTCCGGAGGGGGTTGGGGCAGTGAATCGGTTCCGGGTTCTTTTTCATCGATCCGGCTAAATGAAATACGGCAGGTACGCCCGGTAATGGGATTGGTGCGGATTTCAATTATTCGTTCTGCGATTTCACCGGATGGATCGACAAATGTGGCAGAAACCGATTGGCGTTCAAATTTCAGTTTTGAGGGATCGGCAGGCGGCATAATGCTCATTTTACGGGTTGCGGCGAATGCGGTTGGTGCAACAAAATTAAGTCTCAAAACCGGAATTCGGTGGTTGCCGCTGGTTATTAGGAAACGCCAAAAGCTTGAAACAACATAACGAGCAATAATCCTTGCGTAATCGCGCCGATGATCCAGCCGATGATACAGGCTCCGGCGGCCCGCGCGGTGCTTTCAAAATTTAATGCCACCTTTACGGCGACAGTAGCGGCAACGATCATCCAGATCGAAGACCCCACTAAAACCAATATGCCCATACCCGGTAAGAGCCCCAGCAGACGGATCGCTCCCGGTGCACAGGCAAAACCCATTACTCTCATAACGGTTTTGCGATCACCACGCTCGACATCAGCCGATTCTTCACGAAACCATTTGGTGGCACAAAAATAGGTAGAAAAAACCCAGACATACCATCCGATCAGGGCGGATATCATTCCGATGTTGGAACCGATAGCACCGGCCCGGCCAAAGCTTCCCCAGGAGGCCAGCATCGCGTATATCAAAACGGTTATCCAGGCCTGATACAGAAACCGCGGTTCCGCTGCGACTTCCTGGTATAGCTTTACATCAAGCAGTGCCGCCCCTAAAAAGCGATTTAGATACAGACGCATAGGTCTCCCCCGTAGAACCTATCTCAAAAATGTCTTTTGGCCCAATATCTTTGTTGGTGCCTCGCTTTAAATCCTCGACATACTACAGTATGCCTCCGGTTTTAAGCTTGGCCCCGCCGCGATCTTGAACCAAAATCCTATTTTTGAGATAGGTTCAAAATAACTGATTCAGAATAACGGATCCGCTAAAACCCATAATAAGCGTTTTGCGCGGTTTTTCGGGATCTTTTTGCTGTTACCGGCTATCATGTTGTCGGCTGTGTGTCAATAAAAGCCGCGGGATCAGAACAGGATAACCGAACCAGGCCGGAGCATTTTTGCAATGACGCTAATTTACAGTAGATTTGCGGTGAGCGGATTGAGCAGGAAAAGGGGATCGGCAACCAGGCTCACATAACGGCGTTCATGCGTTTTAAATCTTCTTTTTTACCGATGACCACGATTACATCGCCGGATTCGAGTGTTTCTGACGGCAAGGGGTTAAAAATCATATTCCCTGCCATCTTTTTAATCGCTACAATAATCACACCGAAGTCTTTTCGCAGATTGCTGTCAACCAGATTTTTGCCGGCCAGACCCGAACCGTTTCCGACGACAGCCTCTTCCATCATCAGCCCCAGAGAACTGCCCATGGTGGCAATATCGATAAAATCAACAACCGTCGGTCTTTTGAGAACCTGGGCCATTCTCCTGCCACCGATGAGATGGGGCGATACCACCCGGCTGGCACCGGCGCGGGAGAGTTTGTCTTCATTTTTTTCGTGAGAGGCCCTGGCAAGGATATAGATATCCGGCCGCAGGCCTTTGGCTGTCAATGTAATGAAAACATTGTTGGCATCCGAGCGCAAGGCGGTCACAATTCCATTTGCTTTCATAATACCCGCTTTTTGCAGGGCTTCTTCAGAGGTAGCGTCCATTTCAAGAAACAGATAATTTTTAGGTTCAATTTTTTCAATTATGGCGGGATCCTGTTCAATCACCACAAAATCTATATCATCGGCTGCCAGTTCATTGCTGATGATGCGCCCGATGCGGCCGAATCCGCATACGATAAAATGATCCTTTAATTCCGATATTTGCTTTTGCACTTTTATTCTCCCGAACATTTTAATCAGTTCACCCTCTACCAAGGCTCTGACCAGTAAGCCAATGGTATAGGCACCGACCGTAATACCCAATATGATGATAATGATGGTGAGGGCACGCCCGGCAGGTGACAGGGGTAAAATTTCAGCATAACCGACGGTTGAGATGGTGATCATGGTCATATAAAAGGCTTCAAAGGGCGGCATTTTTTCGACAAAATAATATCCGCAGGTACCGAAGGTCACAATGCCGATTAGCATGAAAAATGAGTATCTTAGCCTTTTATTTTTTGATTCCATTTTCACCCCGGTGGCTAAATCCGAACGGTCATCCGGTTGTTTCTGGCCTTAAAATCTCGTAAACACTACGCTTTAATCTATATCGGCACAGTTTTATCATTATATTAACCGAAAATGAATCAGACTTTTAAATTGTAATTAATAACAGCAGGTTAGGGAAATAAAGGAAGTGAACACGGATACCTGGCTTCAGGTTTACCCTAAAATTGCGCCAGAAATTTTTTATTCGCCTTCGCCTGAATACCCTGTCCGCCTAAGGCGGACTGCAGGGATGATCGGTCTTCGCCTTCGGCTTCGCCCCGACACGAAGGCAAGGCGAACCGCGCCTATGCGGCCCTGAGTGCCAAGGGAATCTTAGATATTTTAATGGATATGCTTTGCCGATTTGCAAAAGGGAACAAATTTGGAGATGATGTAACCCTGGCGGTAGTTTAAATAAAATAGGGAAAAAATGCTGCCCGTTTATTCGCCTTCGCCTGAATACCCTGTCCGCCGGAGGCGGACTGCGGGGAGCTTCATTTTATTTCTTCTTCTTCAGACTCCTTTTGAATTACC
>JASFIX010000441.1:0-4377 GCA_050122435.1 Desulfobacterales bacterium | reverse complement strand
AATGTGCGTGCATCTTCCCCTGCGGGCTTCAAACCTAAAAAGCGAATGACCACGCACGAGAACAACGGCATTCAGGGAGCCATAAGTAAAAAGGCAGAGCCAATTTAGGATCTGCCTTTTTCTTTGTATTCAAGTTCCGGCTTCATACAGCTTGTATAAAGAATTTTGAAGCCATCTCAATCCGCATCAGGTGGACTAGTGGTCCAGTCGTCTCCCCTGCAGCACCTTGAGCTGCTTGGGCAGCGGTTCATCATAGCTGTATTTAACCCGCTGGTATTCAGATCGAAAGCGGTTAACCTCTTCTTTAACCGGTTTTTTATCGATAATGCATTCCTTCATCAATTCGGCGATACGTTCCATTTCCACTGCGCCCATCCCGAACCGTGTCATCTCCTGGACACCGATTCGAATGCCGTCCGGATGGTCGTGGGCCTTAAGCTGTTCATGCGGTAGCATATTCATATTGATAATAATATCGTTTATCTCCAGGTTTTTTGAGACCCGTTCACCCCCGCGAAAATCCCTCACATTCACGGCAACCTGATGGCTTTCTGTATACCCGAATTCCTTGGCCTGTACATCAAAACCAAGGCGGTCCAGGGCAGCAGCCAGTGCTTTGGCATTATTTATCGTATCCAGCGCGTACTGTTCACCGAATTCCATCATTTCATAAGTAGAAATGGCCATCTGGGCCAGCGTATCCAAATGGTGGTTGCTCGATGACCCGGGAAAAGCACCTCTGTCAATTTTGCGCCAGTGATCATCTTCCATGTTGCTGAGGATGAGACCCCGTTGGCTGCCAAAATAGGTTTTGTGAGTGCTGGCTGTCATCAAAAAGGCGCCTTCTCGTAATGGACGTTGAAATTGCTTGCCGGCAATCAGTCCCAACACGTGGGCTGCATCGTACATGATTCGCGTGCCGTATTGCTGGCAGACTTCAGAAAGCTGCTGGACGGGCTCCGGAAATAGAAACAGGCTCTTGCCTAGAACGACAATTTTGGGCCTGGCTTTTTCGATCAGGTAGATCGTTTTTTCCAGATCAAGATGATATCCATCTTTGGTCAGCGGGATATCGATGATATTTTTGGTGAATTTTCCGAGCGACCCTTCCCGGTGATGGCTGATATGGCCGCCGGCTGGAGTCGAGTTGACCATGACCACGTCACCGGGGCAGACAAAACGGCTGAAAACTGCCTCGTTGGCATTGGTGCCGCTGATGGGTCTGACCTCGGCATGATCGCATTCGAAAAGGATTTTTAAATTGGTCGTGAGCTGGTTTTCGATTTCATCGATGTACGATGTTCCCCGGTAGTAGCGTTCTCCCGGATGGCCTTCGGCATATCGATGCGCAAAATCGGACCCGGCCTGAGTGCGGACGCGCTGGCTGACGACGTTTTCGCTGGCAATCAAATTGATGCACCGGCTGCGCCACCGGGCCTGCTTCTGGATCAGATTTTCGATTTCGCTGATTTCTTTTACATACATGCTTAAGATCCCCCCTTTTTTGGAATAAGCCTTCCGTCTGTCACAATTCATTCCGTTTGTCAATTAGATCGTCGGTAAATTATTTTTCACCGCGGAGATTCACCCTGTTAAATAAGATTTGAGCGGTTACCGCACAAATCTTAGTTGGAGCTTATTGTTCAAGATCCAATGAGACAATCAAGATTAAATATATTGTCCAAGTCATTCTTATGATCCGATCCTCCAACTATTTAACAGGGCAAGGAGTGCGCAAAGAATTTTTTCTGAATGTGATATCTCTGCGCGCTCTGCGTCTTTGCGGTGAGCATAGGTCAATTAGACTTGCGGTTAGGCTGGAGTGGACTTATCTTTGATTAAGTAACTGTTAATAGGGAGGAAAATTGATAACCATGCCCATCTATGAATATAACTGCGAAAACTGCAGCTACAAATTTGATAAGCTTGTCATGAGCCATAACAGCGATGTCAAATGCCCTCTTTGCCAGGGGGGCGTGAAAAAACTGATGTCCACCTTTTCCGTGGGCCATGAAGATAACATGAGCAGCAACCTGCCGCCGGGGGTCGGGCCCAAGATGTGTACAAACTGTTGAGACCTTTTTAGCAGGATTTTCGGGTTTTTTTACCGGTGTAGACAGGAAGATGAGGATCTTTCTCACCGCAGAGACGCGGAGTGCGCAGAGAATTTTTTTCAGGCGAAAACCAAATTAACTTTTTCTCAGCGGGCTTTGCGCCTCTGCGGTGAACTTAGGTCTAGTTACCAATCTTAAATGAGTCGGTACGCTGTATTTTGTTAATCACAAAATCCCTATCCTAAGATATCGTGGGATAAAGCTCCAACAGTCGATTTCCCAGCATTTCTGCCAGGCGTTTGAAAAGCAGGGCCTCATTTTGGGGATATTTTTTTAAGATATCTAGAAAATCATCCCGGTCGAACTTCAGCAGGTTGGTTTCCTCCATGCATTCGCCTGAAGCCGAATAAAGATCCCTTCCGATCAGCCCCGACCAGCCGATGATTTCCCCCGGACGACGAACCATATAGACGACCGGGCCGGTTTCACCCAGGCTCAGTTTCACCCTGCCTTTGAGCAAAACAAAAAAGTGTTTGGCCGGGTCTCCTTCATGAAACAAAATATCGCCCTCATTCTGAAATAATTTTTCTGAAATATCCAGGACTTCAACCGTAAATTGCTTGCCCATGCCCATAAAAAAATCAGACATTTTGATGTACATAGCTTAACCTCTCGCATTAATTTACAACAGAATGGTGGTGGAGAAGCTTTAAATACTTGTTATTTCTTTAATTCATAAATCCATTCTAAACTTTTTCGAACGCCCGCTTGAAACCTTCCATTGATCCGGTAATCGTCGAATCCGGTACGGCGTAGGAAAGCCGAAAATAGCCCGGTCCGGCAAAGCCAATACCCGGTACGGTTAGAATAAGCTCTTCTTTCAAAAGCTGGGTGAATTTGACATCATCAGGGATCGGGCTTTTGGGAAACAGGTAGAAAGCGCCTTCGGGCACATGAAACTCATACCCGATTTCAGAAAGACCCTGGCACAACATATCACGCCGGCGCCGGTAAATGGAAACATCCACTGTTGCGCCCTGAAGCCGGGCAATCGCATGCTGCATCAGGCTGGGGGCGTTTACACACAGCATGGTGTTGATTACGGTAGCGGCGCTGGCTACCATTGCGGCGTCTTCAGCCTCCGGGTTGACCGCCATGTAACCAATGCGTTCACCTGCCAAAGACAGTTCCTTGGAATAGGAGGAGACGATAATCGAATGGGGATAGGACTTGAACATGGAGGGCACTTCCACATCATAAACGATTTTGCGGTAAGGCTCATCGGCCACAATATAAATGCGCTTGCCGAATTTCTGGCTGGCAGCTTCCAGCACCCGACCCAGTTCGGACAGTTCCTTTTCCGAATAGACTGCACCGGTGGGATTATTGGGCGAATTGATCAGCATCACCCGGGTTTTATCCGTAATGGCTGATTCGATGGCAGCCGTATCCAGATGAAAGTCTGCGGCCGCGGGAACAGTTTTAATCGTCGCCTTGGCAATGAATGCATAATGGTCGTAGCCGATAAAATAAGGGGAGGGGGTCAAAATTTCTTCGCCGGGGTTGATGATGGCGCCGAGGGCGTCGTTTAAAGCGCCGGCAGCGCCTACCGTCATGATGATGAAATCCGGTGCGATTTTGACACCGTGTAAAGTGCTGAGATAATCGGCGACCGCCTTGCGGACGTGAGGGTATCCGGTATTGGGCGTATAGCCGTGACCCAGCGATTCGTCGTTAACCAACTCCCTGAGCACTTTTTTAAATTCCGCCGGCGGTGGGACATCCGGATTTCCTATAGAAAAATCAAAGACATTGTCAGGGCCGTGTTCGGCCTTAAGCCGCGTGCCCTCTTCGAACATCTTTTTAACCATTTCCATTCCTTCAACCATTTTGATCATTTGATTTGCGATCGGCATTGTTTTTCTCCTTTTTAGGTTGGCCGGTTGAGCCTGTTAAAATAGGAAATATATCTGATTAAATTTATTCCCAGCCAACGGGCTAAACGGGCTAACGGGCTTAACCTTTATCATCATCTTGTGGTTACTTTTTCAAGCAGTTGACGATAATAAACATAATTTTCAAAGGGCACGTCGGCGCGAACGCGGCCGTCGGCCAGGGGTATGAAGCCGCCTTCTGCAATTAACGGGGGCACCTTTTCCTCGATTTCCTGTCTGATGGCTGCTTTATCTTTTCGCAGCGCGTCCAGATCGATGCCGCCAATCAGACGCAAATCGCGCCCGAATTCCTTTCGCAGGCTGCGGTAATCCATGACATCGATGTTGACTTCACAGGCCCAAAGGCAGTTAAATCCCCATTTGAGGAT
>JASFIX010000440.1:0-4378 GCA_050122435.1 Desulfobacterales bacterium | reverse complement strand
AAACATCAGCTCCTGCTTGCGCATTCCGGCGGCGCCGTCAATTTTGTACCGTTTGGCCATCTGAGTGAGTTCGCTGATTTTTTTCTCTTTAAGTTCTACGATGTTCATCAAGTTCTTCCTCTTTAAGTAAAAAATTCAGGTGGGTTATATCTGCCGCTGGCGACAGGATTATTTTTAAGGCATTACTCCTCAGGCTGTTGCTGAACGGTTTCTGAGAAATATGCTTTAAGTGTTATTATTCAACGCTTTCTAGCACTATCGCATTATACCGACGCGCATGCGGGTTATCCTTGAGGCAAACCATTTCGATGCTATTCGTAGTTGAAAACTTTGAGCATTTGAATAAATATAGGCGTCCCTACACAGCAGGCTTATGGATTGGATCCATGTCGGTTTTAAGGAGGTATATGAGTGTCAGTGATTTTAAGCTAGAAGAATATTATTAAGTCCTCACAATCTGGTGGGCTATGCCTTAGATCTGATAGTATAAAAATTATATCATTCGAGGAATCCTGTCAAGCAGTTTGTCAGATTTTTAAACACTTTAGCCACGTATGCCTCAGATCCTTTTTAAATTCAGCTCCGGTTGTGTTATAATCCACAACCAATGATTCAACTTGATACAAAAATTTTTCCCGAGACCCCGGGCGCATTCATTGTTGGCGGCTCAATCAGAGATTTGTTGTGCGGCCGTTCACCGGTTGACTATGACGTTGCCATACTGGGGGATCCGATTAAATTCGCACGCCGGATCGAACGCAGCACAAACGGCCGCATGGTTGAACTTGGCAAAACCGACCACAAGATTATTCGGGTGGTCAGTGAAAAACACATAATCGACGTTTCCCGCATAAAAGAAGCATCCATTGAAAAAAATCTTCAGACAAGGGATTTTACAATCAATGCCATGGCATATGATTTGTCATCAAATCGATTAATCGATCCGGTTGGCGCACAACGCGATCTGAAGAACAAAACCGTTCGTATGGTTTCAAAAGATATTTTTAAGCGGGATCCGGTAAGGCTGCTCAGGGCATATCGAATTGCAGCCGAATTTCAATTTGAGATCGAACGGCAGACAAAGGCCGTGATTCAAAAGCATGCCGCGCTTATTAAACAAGCAGCGGGAGAGCGGATTAGAGCAGAATTTTTTAAGATGCTACAATGCGCCGGTTCTCACTCCTATCTATGCCAGATGGCGGAAAGCATGCTGCTATTTGCATTTTTGCCTGAACTTGCAGCCCTAAAACAATTCCGTCAAAATCGACACCACGAATTCAACGTGTTTGATCATACCCTGCATGCATTTTTTCATCTGGAAGGTTTGCTGGAATCAAATCCAAATTTGCTGATCGCCAATAATGAGGCGGCTGCGCGCCAGATCGACCGATCACAGATACCGCTTCTCAAGCTTGCGATGCTGCTGCACGATATCGCCAAACCGGCGGTTGTGACCAGGAGTCGTGACGAGAAACTGCATTTTTACAACCATGAACGCCAGAGCGCCCGGATGGCTGAGGCCATCTGCCAGCGCCTGAAGTGCTCCAGGCGGGATACCGCTAAAATTCATTTTCTGGTGCGTCATCATGTTCGCCCCCGAATCCTTTTTACGGCACTTCAAGAACAAAAAGCCGGCCCCCGGGCGGTGACCCGATTTTTTGTGAAATGTGCCGAGCATATTCCAGATCTGCTCATCATTGCAGCCGCTGACATGCTGGGCAAAGAAGCGGAATTCAGCGAACGGAGTACCGCATTTTTAGCATTTTTGAATCAGTTGATGGTTGATTTTGAAACTCATTTCAAACCCAGAACATCAGACTCGCGTCTGATAAGTGGCCACGATTTGACGGTTGAATTCGGGTTGGTGCCATCCCCACTGTATAAAAAAATTTTAGCCCGAGTGGAAGAAGAACGGTTGTCAAGAAGCGATATGACGCGGCAGGAAGCCTTGGCGCTGGTTAAAAAGCTAATTGGCAATAATCAGTTAATCCAGGATAAATGAAATGTGTCGGGTGTCAGTCTTCTGGTTAAAGGGTTCAACGTTCAGAGGTTCAGAGGTTAGCTATCTGAACCTCTGAACCCAGAACCTTGAACGCAGAACCTTTTTTACTTTAAATTATCAAGGGCTACAAATATCTGGTCTCGAATTTCGTCCACCTTGCCGACCCCATCAATGCGGATATATTTTGGAGCTGCGGATTCGCCGGATTCTTCCCAATCTTTATAATAACCCACAAGAGGTTCGGTTTGCGCGTGATAAACATCCAGCCGTTTACGTACGGTTTCTTCTTTGTCATCGTCACGCTGAATCAAGGGCTCACCGGTCTCATCATCTTTGCCCTCTTCTTTGGGCGGATTGAACACAATATGATAGGTCCTCCCGCTGGCCAGGTGGACCCGTCGACCACTCATGCGTTTGATGATTTCCTCATCGGGCACATCGATGTCAACCACAGCCTCAATCGGCACCCCGGCTTCCTTCATGGCATCTGCCTGGGGAATGGTTCGGGGAAATCCGTCAAATAAAAATCCACTCTCACAATCCGGTTCTTTAATTCGTTCTTTGACAAGACCGATGATGACATCATCCGGTACGAGTTTACCGGCATCCATATATTCTTTGGCCTTTAGCCCCAACTCGGTACCTTCTTTCAGGGCTGCACGCAGCATGTCTCCGGTTGAAATCTGTGGAATCTGGTATTTTTCCTTTACGAGGTTGGCCTGGGTTCCTTTGCCCGCGCCGGGTCCGCCCAATAGTATCAAACGCATGTGTTATCCTCCTTTTTTAAAATTTCGTGCTTTCGTGGTTAGTTTTAGCGCTTTATCTTGCAGATTTTGTAATTTAAATAATACTTTTTTTGCCGGCAGAGTATGGCGGAAGGAAAACCGAGTGTCAAGATAATATTGGTCGCATTCACCCAACGCGATATTCCAGAATTTTATTATCCCAACAGCCAATAATACGCTTTTTCGGTAATCGGCCTCCGGCGAACTGACCTGCTTGTAGGAGCGGGTTTTCAATGTTAGAATACATTTCTTGAAAATATCTGAATTTTTTCTTGCCAAATGAAATCATAGACTATATAAATAAGTGTTTTAGATAAAATTTTATAAAATAGACAATTTCAATACGTTACAAATAAAATCGGAAATAAAAAGGGGGCGAGAAATTTGAAGGATATTGAAGTCAGAGTCATTGACAACGATATTGAAAAGGCCATCCGGATCTTGAAAAAGAAGATTCAAAACGATGGACTGTTCAAACGGCTTAAGCTAAAAAAGAGTTACGAAAAGCCGAGTGAACACAGACGTCGCAAGATGCGTGAGGCCTTAAGAAGGGAACGGCTGGCCGCTGCCCGCGCTGCCAGATACCGCAGAAGATAGGGCCTAACCGCAATAAAGGGAAACCCGGCAAGAAAAGTCTTTTTGCCGGGTTTTTTTATGTTTATGCCGCCAAAAGAAACCTATAATAGCTGTTTGAAGACCATGTATGCGCTTCGAAGATTCGGGATCATACTCGGTCTGGATACCATCAAAGGAATTTTAGGGGCACTTGGGAATCCTCAGAATGATTTCAACAGCATCCATGTGGCAGGAACAAATGGCAAAGGCTCGGTTGCCTCGGCCTTGTCCGCCATTTTGCAGGAATCCGGCTATCGCGTCGGCCTTTATACCTCACCCCATCTGGTTCGTTTTAATGAAAGAATCTGTATTAACAACCATCAGATCTCAAATCTGGATGTCATAAAATCCTATCAGGCCGTCAAGCATGTCCATCATGGAGACCGTAGCCCGACGTTTTTTGAATTTGCCACCGCCATGGCACTTTATGCGTTCAGCAGACAAAAGGTGGACTGGGCGGTGATCGAGACCGGCATGGGAGGACGCTATGATGCCACCAACATCCTAACACCGGCTATTTCGATCATCACCAATGTGTCCATGGAACATCGCGACTATCTGGGAAACACCCTTGCGGAGATTGCCCGCGAAAAAGCCGGTATCATCAAGCAAGCGACACCAGTGGTCACCGCTGTAAAACAAAAGCAGGCCCGATCTATTGTTCGGGAAGTCGCCCGCAAAAAATCTGCACCGCTATTCATGCTGGGGAAAGATTTTGCGGTCAGACAACATCAGTCCGGACATTTTTCTTATTATGGCTTTGAAAATACCTGGCGCCAGTTAAAGACGCCTTTGCTGGGACGCTACCAGATTCAAAATGCGGCGCTCGCCCTGGCAGCCAGCGAACTGTTAATCAAAAACAACGTCCCTATTGCCCCAAAAAGTATTAAACAGGGCCTGGCAAACACCCGGTGGCCCGGAAGACTGGAAATCGTCTGCGACAAGCCGCTGGTCATCCTGGACGGCGCCCACAATT
>JASFIX010000439.1:0-4380 GCA_050122435.1 Desulfobacterales bacterium | reverse complement strand
AATATGGGATACCCGTTCTGGATCTTTTAGATCGAGATTCGTCGAACCCGGATGCCCTTCGCGCGGCGTCCGGCCCGTCTGTTGAACGGGCACGGCACAGGCAGACGCATAGGCATCATCTCCCAGATTAAATAAGAACAGGCACGCCGAGGCCAGATCATCGACATGTAAGAATTCCCTTTTGGGCTTCCCGCTGCCCCACAGACGGACGGCAGGTGTTTTCCAAGAATTGGCGCCCCGAGGACTGGAAGGCTTCTTCAATTCGTTTTGTAGATCAATCGGAATGGGGCCAAATATAGCCTGGTCCTTTCGAATGTTATCCCAATCCTGGCTGTAAGCAAGTTTGGCCAGATGAAATTTGCGGATCATGGCCGGCAGAACGTGCGAATTTTCCAGGTCAAAATTGTCATTGGGTCCATAGAGATTGGTGGGCATTACCGAACGGTAATGCGTCCCATATTGGAAGTTGTAAGACTCACACAGCTTGATGCCGGCTATTTTCGCAATCGCATAAGGTTCATTGGTGGATTCCAGGCTTCCGGTCAAAAGCTGCTCTTCCCGCATCGGCTGTTCGGCATATTTAGGGTAAATACATGAACTGCCCAAAAATAACAACCGTTTCACCCCCGATCGGTAAGCTGCATGAACCACATTGGCCTGGATCATGATGTTTTCGAATATAAACTCGGCTCGATAGGTGTCATTGGCGCGAATGCCGCCCACCTTTGCTGCGGCTAAAATAACCGCATCGATTTTTCCGTTTTCAAAAAAATGACGCACCTCGCCTTGATTGACAAGGTCAAGTTCGTCATGGGAGCGGATGATGATGCGATCAAAATTCTCGGCCTGCAAGCGGCGGTAGATTGCAGAACCGACCATCCCCTGATGACCGGCCAAAAAAATGGAGGAATGCCGCGATAAAATGCTTGAGTGTTCCTGCATTCCGGAACTTTGTGATTTGGGTTTTGTCATCTCTTCTGATAACGCTTATTTAACTTCCAGGTATTATTCAGCCTGCTTATATGTTTGAAAGCCTTCTTGCAGACACAGCTCATCTTTTTCCGCCTCTAATAGATCCATGGCCACCATTTCTTTTACGAGTTCCTCAAAGGTGATTTTGGATTCCCATCCAAGCTGTCGTCTGGCTTTGGAGCTGTCGCCCAGCAATGTATCGACTTCCGTCGGGCGAAAATAACGAGGGTCAATGCATACCACTTCGCGGCCGCTTTTTTCATCGATCCCTTTTTCGTTCGCTCCCCGCCCTTCCCAGCGAATGGAGATGCCTACCTCTTTGGCCGCCAGTTCGATGAATTTGCGCACCGAATGCTGTTTGCCGGTAGATATAACATAATCATCGGGCCGGTCCTGTTGGAGCATCAGCCACTGCATTTCGACATAATCCCTGGCGTGGCCCCAGTCCCGACGGGCTTCGAGATTACCGATGTAAAGCTTTTCCTGCAAGCCCTTGCTGATGCGCGCCATTGCACGTGTGATTTTGCGGGAAACAAAGGTTTCACCTCGAATGGGGGATTCATGGTTAAACAAAATGCCATTGCAAGCATAAATTCCATAGGCTTCACGGTAATTGACTGTAATCCAGTAAGCATATAGCTTGGCCACGCCATAAGGCGAACGGGGATAAAAGGATGTGGTTTCAGTTTGCGGTGTCTCTTGGACTCGCCCATAGAGCTCGGATGTGGAGGCCTGGTAGAAACGTGTCTTATCAATCAGATCCAGTATACGAATGGCCTCCAGCAGACGCAGCGTGCCAAGAGCATCTGCATTGGCTGTATATTCAGGAGTCTCAAAAGAAACCATTACGTGGCTTTGAGCGGCCAGGTTATAAATCTCATCGGGCTGGATTTCCTGGATGACGCGGATCAGGTTGGTTGCATCGGTAAGATCGCCATAATGCATGAAAAACCGTACATCTTCCTCGTGGGGGTCTACATATAAATGATCCACTCGCGCGGTGTTAAACGAAGACGCCCGCCGTTTGACACCGTGGACTTCATAGTTTTTATTCAGCAAAAACTCGGCCAGATAAGCACCATCCTGGCCTGTAATTCCGGTGATAAGTGCACGTTTCATCAATTTCTCCTAACGATAACTCCCAATTGGGATTATAATTCATCACAGGGTCCTGAAATAGTTTATGGTCTCCTCAAGTCCCGCCTCTAACTGCGTATGCGGTTTCCATTTCAATTTGTCAATTGCCAGTTTAATGTTGGGTTTGCGCTGCAGCGGATCATCTTGCGGAAGCGGTTTAAAAACAATTTTCGACCTGGATTGGGTAAGTGAGATGATCTTTTCCGCAAGTTCAAGGATACTGTACTCTTGCGGATTTCCCAGATTTATCGGTCCGGTAAAATCATCAGGGAGGTTCATCATCCGGATCACCCCGTCGATCAAATCATCGACATAGCAAAAAGAACGGGTTTGCTTTCCGTCACCGTAAACAGTGATATCCTCATTTCTTAAGGCCTGCAGGATAAAATTGCTCACCACCCGACCGTCGTTGGGGTGCATCCGCGGGCCGTAGGTATTGAAAATCCGGACGACCCGGATATTGAGTTGGTGCTGTCGATAATAGTCAAAAAAAAGCGTCTCAGCACATCGTTTGCCTTCATCATAGCAGGAGCGGATTCCCACACAGTTAACATTGCCCCAGTAATCTTCTGTCTGCGGATGCACGGTGGGATTGCCGTATACCTCAGATGTGGAAGCCTGTAAAATCTTCGCTTTCGTGCGCTTGGCCAACCCGAGCATGTTAATGGAGCCATGTACATTGACTTTGGTGGTTTGTACCGGATCGTTTTGATAGTGAATCGGTGATGCTGGACAGGCAAAGTTGTAGATTTCATCAACTTCCAGATAAAGTGGGAAGGTGATGTCGTGCCGGATCAATTCAAAGTAAGGATTCTCTAATAGATGAACAATATTTCGTTTGGTACCCGTATAAAAGTTGTCCACGCAAACCACGTCACAATTTTCTTGCAGCAGGCGTTCACAAAGAAATGAACCCAGAAACCCCGCCCCGCCGGTCACCAGAACTCGTTTTCGAAGATGCATGCGATTCCCTTTATGTGTTAAGTGAGATTTATGATGGCTTTCGTGTGCACGATCCGTTTTGTAAACAGTTAAAATGATTAACATATATATATCATAGAGATCCTATAATTAGCAACAGCCTTTAGATAGACAAGGTTCTTGTAATCTTGAAGTTGATTTGCTATGCGAATAGCATATTTAAATATTTCACTCATTGCCCAATGGGCGCCAGACGATCAACTGCCCCCGTAGCTCAGTGGATAGAGCAATGGATTCCTAATCCATGTGCCGCAAGTTCGATTCTTGCCGGGGGCACCAATCGTCTTATAAAAATTTACATAAAAATAAAGGGGTTATATTTACATGGACCGAACCATCAAAGTGGGCATCGTTGTCGCCATTATCGCTATCGCCGCTTATTTCGGCTATAGTCTGTTCAGCAAATGGCACAAGGGAAGCCTTGAAACCGCTAAGCGACAGGAGCGGATCGAGTGGGAAAAAAGAACCAAAGAACTGATGGAAAAAGTCACGGGACTTGAAGAAGAGCTGACTTCCGTAAAGGGCGAAGTCATTCCGGAACGAAAGCTCAAAGAGGTTTTTGGACCTGATTCCGCGGTTGTCAAAAAAGAAGAAGAGCCGTTGGGCTTCGAGGAAATCGACCAGCAGGTTAGAGCTTTTTTCACTTACCTGGATGAACAAGTCTATGTTCAAGCATATCAGTTCAAAGGCGGAACCTATCAACAATTTCAGCAGTCTCTAAAAAAAATGTCGACAAATCCTCCCAGCATCACCGACGAGACGGCCTCGCTCTACAACCTCTATCGCAATATGGCCCATTTTTTCCGTGTACTGGGAAAAAAACGGGTGAATTTTACCAGAGATGTATTGCAGAACGAAGACGAAATCCTGGAATCTGTCATGCAGACATTTTATCTATGGGCCACTGATGAAACCACTGATAAGGAGAAAACCGGCCAGCCAACGCTCAAAACACTCTATACCTATTCCGGGTTTTTCTTAAATACACTGGCAGGCAAAAGCTATCTGTTTAGAAGAAATTCAAAAATCCGGATATTAACGACCTACTATTCGATCCTCATACTCGATCGGGCAAATGACCAACAATTGAATCCGGCCGGTATTGATATCCGGCCCCACATTGAATTTTTGCTTAATGATCTCCAAAACCAAATCGGTCTGATCCATCAGAAACAATATTTATCACAATTACTACAACTGGCCGATAAATATAACTTATCTTGAGTCCGCTGCAATAATTAAAAGCGATTAGAAGTGGTTTCAAAACCTCAGATCAGGTTCAAGGGCAAG
>JASFIX010000438.1:0-4389 GCA_050122435.1 Desulfobacterales bacterium | reverse complement strand
CGAGATAAGAGATGCGAAGCATCTCTGGGGACTGGATACCTACCAGACCCAGGATGCCATCCGCCGGGAACTGGGGGATCCCGAGGTGGAAGTGGTTTGTATCGGGCCGGCCGGCGAAAACTTGATCGGATATGCCTCCATCCAGACCCGTATCGGCAATGCCGCAGGGCGAACCGGCATGGGCACTGTAATGGGATCTAAAAACCTGAAGGCCATCGCTGTGCGGGGCACCAAGGGTGTGGCCATCGCGGAGCCCGACAAATTTTTAGAATTGTGCCTGGAGGCCTTACAGGTTCAAAAGCCCCAACTGGGAATGGCAAAAACCATCGATCTGGCCGACAACGATCCCCCATCGTGGGGGCTGACATTGGGAAACTATGAGGCCACCGAATGGGAAAAGCAAAAAGAACTAAAAGACGGACACATGCCTTTTTGGGAAAGCCATAAGAACCGTCAGGGAGAAGGCATCACCGGATGCTTCAACTGCCAGGTGCGTTGCATGGATTATTATGAGTTTCCCGAATGGGGACCCCTGGTCGCCAGCTGTAACCTGTATGCCTCAACGACGTGGGTATTAAAAGATCCGGACATGAAGTCCTGGTATGCGTTTGTTTCAAAATGTCAGCGCCAGGGGATTGATTCCACTTCTGCTTCACGAATGATTGCCTGGGCCATGGAACTTTATGAACAGGGTAAAATCACTCAAAAAGATACCGACGGAATTGAGCTGAGCTGGGGAAACAAAGAAGCCATTGCGCTGATGCTGGATAAGATCATAAACAAAGAAGGTTTTGGCGAGGTGCTGGGCAGCAATCCGGCTGAGGCCGCCCAAAAGATTGGTGACGGTGTCGAAGAGGCCCTGCAGATAAAAGGCCTGCCTCTGGGGGGAACCAACGTGATGAATTTTCGGGCCCGGACCATCGGCGCGGTGGTCAATCCCAGAGGCGGTGATGAATATCGCGCCCGGGTGGGTTCCTTCGACAATCTCGGCAGCGGAAAGGATGCCGGTATGACCGGAATGTCCAGCCCGGACAGCTGGGAAGCCAAAACCGCCATGTCGATCATCGATGCGGCTCTGGCGGAGAAGAAAAAAGCCGGGGAAAAGGCCGTGATCGGCCAGTTCGATTACGATGGCCGTGGGGCGCTGGCGGCATTGGGCCAAAAACTTTCAACGGTCAGTGATTCTCTAGGACAGTGCAAATGGAACACCATTTTTCTGAATATCGGCATTAGCGTCGAGTTCCAGGCCAAAGCGCTTTCAGCGGGAGAAGGACGGGAAACCAGTGTCGAAGAACTCGTAGAAGCCGCGGCGCGCATTTCCTGCCAGGAAAGGGCCTATGCCGTGCGCGAGGGCATGACCAACGATCAAGACACCCTGCCCAAAAAATTAATCAATTATTCGATGGCGGGAACCTACCCGGATGACAAGGTCACACCCGAAGGTTTGGAAAAAATGAAAACCGAGTATTATCAGGCAATGGGCTGGGACGTCAAAACCGGTATTCCAACGCTCGATACCCTGCGTGCGCTCAATCTGGAGGATGTGGCATCTGATTTGATCAAACAGGGTAAGCTTAAAGAGGAATAAAAGTAGAACCTAAACCAGACAAGCCGGAAATAAAATGATCAATTAATCACAAAAACACGAAAGGATAAAAACACGAAAAAGAAATAATATTAATCACGTGCTTTTTAGATTTCGTGCTTTCGTGGTGAGAGAAATCTTTTTATAAAATGCAAAGAAATTACAATTAAGACTCTAATATGGAGGCTGGCAAATGAGCAAGGTTATCCTAATTCATCCCGAGAAATGCAGCGGCTGTCAGATGTGTGAAGTCAGCTGCTCTCTGCGAAACATGAAAGAATGCAATCCGGAACGATCGCGCATCCGCGCCATCAAATCCGAAGAAAACGGTCAGCTCCAGTTTATCCCGTCCACCTGCATGCAATGTGAGACGGCCATGTGCGAATTGGTCTGTCCCGTAAGTGCCATCAGCAGAGATCCCCAAACGGGCGCCCGCATTATCAGCGAAAAAAAATGTATCGGCTGCAGCTCCTGCAGTTACGCCTGCCCCTTCGGCGCCTGTTTCGTCGATCGCGGCCTGGGCAAATCCATTGTTTGCAACCAGTGTGATGGCGACCCCACCTGTGTCAAGGTGTGCCCATCCGGTGCGCTTGAATATGTGAGTGCCGACCAGGTGAACATCAGTCTAAAACGGGCGGCTGCCCAGCGAATTTTGAGTGCCCAGGAGATCATTCAGGAACCACCCGGACCGCAAGTCCTTCCAGACAAGGAGCTGTGCTAGGTCCCCTTTTAGGTCTCAGGTTCGGGTGTCAGTTCACGGGTTCCGAGTTCAAAGGTTCAGGGTTCTGCGTTCGGAAATTCAGACTTAAAGTAGCCTGTTTAGCGCTATAGCTTTACGCAACTAAAACCTGGTGATTTATTTTTAAGGCAATTTTAACCTCTGAACCTTTGAACCTTGAACGTTGAACCTCTGGACTTGACACCTGAAACCTAAAATAACATCGTGTTTTGTAAATTACTTACAGGACACATCAATAGACGCGGTTTCCATCTGTAAAAGAGGAGGTGGATATGGTTTGGCAGGGCGACACCTATGAAGAAATATGCCGTAACTTCAAATGGGAGTTTCCGGAATATTTCAATATCGGCGTGGATATTTGCGACAAATGGGCCGACGACAAATACCGTTTAGCGCTGATATACCTTGATGAGGATGAACGCGAGCACAAGATTACCTACTGGGAATTAAAAAACGCCTCAAATCGACTGGCAAATGCGTTAAAAGAACACGGCGTCGCCCGCGAGGACCGCGTCGGGATATTGATGGCGCCTGCCCCGGAGACCTTAATTGCTCATATTGCCGTTTACAAATTGGGCGCCATCCTGGTGCCCATGATTCAGCTTTTCGGGCCTCTGGCAATCGAGTATCGCCTTAAAAACAGCGGGGCCAAAGTCGTTATTACCGATAAAAAAAATCTGGCGAAAGTTTTAGAGATCAAAGATCACCTTCCGGAACTGAAACTCATCATCGCGGTTGATGCCCAGGGGCAGAAAGATGTTCTAGACTTCGAAGAAACGATGGCCCGGGGCAGCCGGTATTTCTCACCGGTGGCAACAAAACCGGATGACCCGGCCTTAATTATTTACACTTCAGGGACTACAGGACCTCCTAAAGGCGCGCTGCACGGCCATCGCTTGATGATTGCCGAGGCTACCAATACGGGATTCTCTCTTGACCTTTTTCCCCAAAAAGGAGATCTGCTGTGGACCCACTGCGATTGGGCCTACATCGCGGGATCGTTTACCGCTCTTTATCCGACGATGCATTACGGGCATAGCATTGTAGAATATGCCAAAACCGGCAGATTTGACGCTGAGAAGGCCTTTTCCATCATTTCCAAATACGGCGTCACGGTCATATTTGCGATTGCCACGGCTTTTCGAATTATGATGCATGCCGTCAAAAACCCAAAAGAGCGTTACGATCTTGACGAATTGAGATCCATCACCGTGGGCGGTGAGAACATGGGCAAAGATCTTTATGAATGGGGTCAGAGGGCGCTGGGGGTCAAATTCAACGAAAATTACGGTATGACCGAATGCGATTTCATGGTTGCGAACTGTTCGAGAATAATGGACGTCCATCCGGGTTCCATGGGCCGCGCGATTCCCGGTCATATTGTCGAAGTCATCGATGAGCAGGGAAACGTCCAGCCACCCGACACCTTTGGTGAATTCGCGATCAAGCGGCCGGATCCCAGCATATTTCTCGGATACTGGGGCAATCCGGAAGCTACTGAACAGAGATTTATCGGTGATTGGTTTCGCACCGGTGATTACGGCACCAAAGACGAAAACGGATATTTCTGGTTTACCGGCCGCAAGGATTACGTCATTGAAAGCGGCGGTTACCGCATCGGACCCGGTGAGGTCGAGGATGCGCTGATCAAACACGATGCCGTAAAACTGGTGGCCGTGATCGGCGTTCCGGATGAGATCAGGGGCGAAATTGTAAAGGCATTCATTGTGCCCGAGCAAGGTGTCACCGTCGATAAAGCACTGGAAGATCAGCTCAAGCAATATGTCAAAGGCAAATTGGAAGCACACGCCTACCCGCGGGAAATCGAATTTCTCGAAGAGATGCCGATGACGGACACCGGCAAGATTATGAAAAATGAGCTGCTAAAAATGGACAAAAAAAGCCGCGCATAGTTGATTCACCGCCCGAGCTTGCATCCCGCTCCGCGGGGCTTCGCTAAAGGCGCAGAGAGCGCAAAGTTTTTTATCAAGGAAATTTTTCTCTGCGAACTTTGCGTCTCTGCGGTGAACAATAGAGAAGATGGAAAAAGCAAAAAAAAAGGAAG
>JASFIX010000437.1:0-4392 GCA_050122435.1 Desulfobacterales bacterium | reverse complement strand
AGCAGATCACCGCCGGTGGCTCTCAAAACTTCATTGACCGTCCATGGTAAGGGGTGTCCGTTGTCCATTGTTCGTTGTCCGTTGAAATAACTTATGCCACTGACCACCGGCTACTGACCACTGACAGCGCGCAGCGCTTTCCGCGCTTCTTCACGATCATCAAATGCTTTGATGGTGGTACCCATAATTTGATAGGTCTCATGACCTTTGCCGGCGATCAGGACCGTGTCGCCCGTTTCAGAAACCGCAATCCCCAGCTGAATTGCCCGCTGCCGGTCGGCTTCAACCACATAGCCTTTTTCTTCAAAACCGTCTTTCAAGGCGGACGCTGAATACTCACGGCTGTTTGCTTTGCGAGTGCCTTCAAGAATTTGAGTAATAATGGCCATGGGATCCTCGGTGCGCGGATTATCTGAAGTCACCACCGATAGATCGCAGAGCCGCGCTGCGATTTCTCCCATTAGCGGCCGCTTTTCTATGTCTCTGTCGCCGCCGCAGCCAAACACGCAGATAATCCTGCGTTGCATAACGGCGCTAAGAGCCCTGATGACATTTTCCAGGGCGTCGGGCGTATGGGCATAATCCACATACACAAAACGACCGGCATTGTTTTCAATATGCTCCAGACGGCCCGGTATGACAGAGACGGCTTCGATGCCGGATTTCAGATCCTCGACTGCCAGATTCAGGGCCGATCCAACACCGGCTGCGCACAGAATATTCTCCAGGTTGTGTTTGCCGACCAGTCGAGATTCAAAATCAAATTTTCCGCCCGGTGTTGCAACCTCACCGACAATGCCGTTTCGGTCGCATCGGGCGTTATTGACGCAAACGGTAACAGAAACATTGGACCCTGAACCCGTCTTGATTACCGGAACTTTCAAAATATCGACCAGTTGGCTGCCCTTTTTGTCGTCACAATTAATCACCGCGACTGCATGTGCTTTTTTGGGACCTTCAACCAAATATTCGGTAAAAAGCTTCTTCTTGCTGGCCCAATAGGCTTCCATGTCTCCGTGGAAATCGAGATGATCCTGGCTCAGGTTGATAAACACTGCGACGTCAAACCGGCAGTTTCGGATGCGACACAGGTCGATGGCATGCGATGAAACCTCCATGACCACATGGCTGACGCCTGCTCGCAGCATATCCGCCAAAATGCGCTGCAGATCGAGCGACTCGGGCGTGGTTATCGGGTTATCGAAAATTTGGCCCGCATATCGATAGTTAATGGTGCCGATGACACCAACCTCAAATCCGGCTTGCTGCAGGATGCTTTCAACCAGATACGCGCTGGTGGTTTTACCATTGGTGCCGGTTATACCGATAACCGTCAATCGCTCTGATGGGTTGCCGAAAAAGCAGGCAGCGATATCAGCCAAAGCTTTTCTGGTGTCGGCAACCCGTATATTCAGCGCCTTGCCATTTATTTCTTTTTGCGAGACGACCGCAACCGCACCGCTTTCAATCGCATCGTCAATATAATCGTGACCATCGGCCGCGAGGCCGGCAATGGCGACGAACAAGCCGCCGGGCTTTACGTCCTGTGATCGATAATGAATCGATCGAATCTCCGGGTCCTTATTGCCGGATCCTTTATAATCAACCGACAGTGGACTGGCAGTCTTGATTAGACCCGACAGTTTCACCCGCTGGCCTCGATCCTGCGCGAAGTCGCAAACCTCTTCACCCCGCTGCTGGGCGGAATGTTGAGATAGTTCAGTGCTTCACGAGCAATTCGACGAAACACCGGTGCTGCTACCGTCCCGCCGTAATATTTTCCTTGCGGTTCATCTATGACCACCAAGATGGCCAGCTTCGGAGTGTCGGCCGGCGTAAATCCGACAAAAGAGGCCATATGCCGATCACTCGAATATGTTCCGCTTTTATCCAGTTTGCGAGCCGTACCTGTTTTCCCGAAAACCGCATAACCATCAAGAGAGGCATTGACGCCCGTGCCGCCTTTAGTGGTGACTGTTTTCATGATGGCCTTAACCGTTCGGGCCGTTTTCTTTGTAAGAACCCTTCTGACGGTTTGCGGCTGAAGCTGTTTCAGTGGTTGGCCGCTTTGATCCGTGATGGCCTGAACAAGATAGGGTTTCATCAAAATTCCGTCGTTGGCGATGGCGGAAGCGGCCGTGACCAGTTGAATGGCCGATACCGACAAACCGTAGCCGAATGCAATGGCGCCGGTATCTACAGACGTCCACTTTTTGTAATGAGCCAGGCTGCCGGCGGTCTCTCCGGGCGAGTCGATTCCCGTTTTGCTGCCGAAACCGAATTTACGAAACATCGTGTAAAGCCGCTTTGCGCCGACCTTTTCACTGATTTTTACCGCCCCGATATTACTCGAATATTTAACAATTTGCTGTAGTGACAGCCATCCGTGCTTTTTAATGTCATGCACCACATTTCGCCCGATTTTATAGGCGCCGTTTTCACAGTAAAAGATGTCGTGCGCTCTAATGTTGCCGGACCCGATGGCAGCCGCAGCACTGAATATTTTCACGGTCGAGCCCGGTTCAAACGGATCGGTGATGGCCCGGTTGCGCCACAATTCCTTATTAAAATCCGTATATGAATTGGGATTAAAAAGCGGAACATGCGCTATCGCCAGAACAGCACCGGTTTGGGGCTCCATGACAATGGCCATCCCTGAACGGGCGGAATATTCTTTGACCGCTTCTTCCAGAGCGCTTTCAGCAATATACTGAACGGCGCGGTCAATCGTTAGGATGATGTTGCGACCACCAATGTGGCGTTCTGCTGCCTGCTCTTCGTTGAACACTTTGCCCAATGCATCTTTGAATACCGTATGCTTACTGGCGGATCCCCGTAAAAAGTCATCATAGGAAAATTCGATTCCCTCCAGACCGTAGCCGTCAAGGCCCGTAAATCCGACAGTCTGGGATGCCAGTGTTTTATTGGGATAAAAACGGTTGCGTTCGGGCACAAACTCGATGCCCTCCAAATCCAGCGATTTTACGGCAGCGGTTTCTTTTGGGCTTGCCTGGCGCTTAATCCAGACAAAGGGTGCTTTGGATTTGAGCCTTTTTAATAAATAGCGGCGATCCGCTTTTAAAATTTTAGCCAGCCTCCTGGATGTGGCCTTGGGCTTTTTTATCATCGAAGGTCGAGCCCCAATCGAGGTCACATCGATGGTAACAGCCATTTCCCTTAAATTGCGATCATACACCGTCCCGCGCTTGCCGCTTGATTTAAGGGATTTTTCATACTGGTTCGAGGCTTTTTGAGCCAGCCAGGGACTGCGGTACACCTGCAGGTGTACGGCTTTGGCGCCGATCACCGCAAACAGCACGATGAATGCCAGACCGACTAAAAAGACGCGAAATTTGATGTATTTACCGATCATCGCAAAAGAATTTTAACCACTTAACGGGTTTTCTTGACAGTGATACTATTTTTAATCACGAAAGCACGAAAGAACTGAAACACGAAAAAAGAATAAGAAAAATTTCGTGCTTTAAAGTTTTCGTGTTTTCGTGGTAAATTCATTCTCACCGTTTCTTACCAACCGCGTCAGGGTACGATGATGAGCTGTTTGCTTGTCGGTGCAACCAGCCCCAGTTGCTGTTTAGCAATTTTAGAAATCCGCCGGGGCGCTTTTAGACGCGCCAGTTCAATTTTTAGATTATCCTGCAACCTCACCAGCTGTTCCTGATTGGCGGTGATTTCGGAAATTTCGTATCGGACCTGTACGCATTGGACCCGGCTCCACGTGTAAACAAAGAGTTCGGTAATAAAAAGGCCCATAAAGACCAGCCATGCTGCCAGAATTCTGGGATTTCGCGCCTTTTTCTTTTTACGTTTATTGGGTTTGCTCATAATGTCAATCGGTCACACCGACCAGGCAAAAACAACCAAAAGGATTAATAAAACAAACTGAAACAGATAAACGATCTTATCGAATTGTGCCATAATTGCTGAATCCCTCAATTCATAATCCCCCGATATTTAACCCTAATTGAGCGAAAGTCGAGGGTGCCCCAGCTTCAAGGCGTCCAAGGGCGAAGCTGTAGTTGGCTACCGCAAGCCCTTGGCAACACAGAAGATGGAGTGACATCGGCTTTCCCGAAGGGTAAACAAAATGAAAATTTTTAAAACGATAATTTATCCTTAAAACTTTATGCCGGTTTTTCATTTTGTTTACGATCATTTAGGGTTTATTTTTTCCGCTGCTCTCAGCCGCGTGCTGCGGGCCATGGGGTTTTGCGAAATTTCCTTTTGGCCCGGGCGCACCACCTTTTTTGTTAGCGAGCGCATCACGCTTTTTTTGCCGCAGGCGCATTCAGGCAATTTCGGCGGGCAGATGCACCCTTTCTCCATGGCCTTGATATGTTGCTTGACAATACGATCCTCCAGCGAATGAAA
>JASFIX010000436.1:0-4399 GCA_050122435.1 Desulfobacterales bacterium | reverse complement strand
ATGATCGTTTTGGTGGTGCCCGGATAGGTCCCGACCGACCAGTAAAAAGGCGCCTCAAGGGGAATGTTGACGGGCGTCGCCCGCACTTTGGTAATCTTCATTTACGGTCCTCCTTTCTTTTCTTGCATGAAAATTCAAGATTCAAGTTATAAATAGTTATGATGACTTTTTTACCACTTCATGCAGACCCAACCGTTGCAGCGTCTCTCTGGTGGGGATCCCGTTGTCATCCCAGCCCCTGGCCCGGTAGTATTCATCCAGCAAAACATCGAGATCGGCCTTCGTCAGATGATAGCCTTCATTGGGACCGCTCGGAATCGGTTCCTCGTAAAACCTGGCCGGCGGATAATCCAGATGGCGCCCGAAATTATTGATTTCACGGGCCGAAATTAAGCGAGTCAAATTCCATATCCGTTCGGAGACTGTTAGCAGCTCCTGCCAGCTTTTCTTTTTGCCGGTGATCAGATGAAAAAGTTGCTCGTAATTTTCTTCCTCGAAACCCAGCTCCATGTACTGCAGTCTGCAGATGCCAAGGGCATCAAAGAGCGGGCGGGTATGCTGACTATCGATCACATACTGGGCGCATTCCGGTTTGACCTCTGCTTTCGGCATTTTTTCCGAGTCGCCGCCGCTGCTGATCAGGTCAGTAACACTGGTCCAGGCGCCGGTCACATCGAAACCCAGCACCCATGCGCGGTTGTGGTGGGCACCGATATCCGCCGTCATATAGGCCAGCATCATCGAAGGCGCATTGCGGGTTTCATAGCCGGTCCATTCGAGGCCTTTGACATGGATGGCAAAGGCCTCGGAGCCCTTTCCAATCTTTTCAGAAGCGACCTTGACGCCCTCGGCCAGTAGATCGCCGATTCCTTCGCGGCGGGCGATTTGATTGAGCAAAAATTCTACCGTACTCAAATCTGAAAACTGAATCTCGCGACCCACCTGTGACAGATTCAGGATGCCCTTTTCAAAACATTCAATGGCCCATGAAATGACGGCGCCGGCTGAAATGGTATCGATGCCAAGTTCATCACAGACATAATTTACATAGGCCACCTCCGATATGGTCTGCAGCAGGCAGTTGCCCCCGAAAAGGGCAATGGTTTCGTATTCCGGCCCCTCCACGTAAGCGTCGCCCAAATCGGTTTTGGCGTGGCCGTATTTGCCGCATGGCGTGGGGCAGCAAAAACAGCCCTTATCCGTAATTTTCAGCTGGTCAAGAATTGCTTTGCCATTGATCGATTTGTGGTGTTCGGCATAGGAAGTTTGAAAATTTCGGGTGGGAAAAACTCCAACCGCGTTGGTCCAGTCGGTAATGCCGGCAGTCCCTTCGGGTGTCCACTCTTTAAATCCGGTTTTGGCATATACCTTCTTATAAGCATCCTTGCCGGCAGCATAAGCCCGCTCCACATCATAAACCGGCAGACTGCCCGTTCCTCGAACAGCAATGGCTTTAATATTTTTAGAGCCCAGTACGGCACCGACACCGGTACGGCCGGCCTGGCGCCCAAAATCATGGGAAATACAGGCAAACCGCACCCGGTTTTCTCCAGCCGGACCAATGGTCAGAATCTGAAAATCTTCCCCCAGGTCCTTTTTGAATTGGGCTTCACACGATATGGCTCCCATTCCCCAATAGTTTTCGGCCGGGCGAATCTCCACCTGCTCATCATCGATAAACAGATAGCTCGGCGAAGCGGCCCTGCCCGTCAGCACCAGCACATCATAGCCGGCGTATTTTAAAGCCGGGGCAAAATGACCGCCCATGTTGCTGTCCGCATACCCCCCAGTGGCCGGCGATTTAGTGCCGAAATGGACCTTCCCGCTGGCCGGCAAAAAATAGCCCGTGAGGGGGCCGGTCGTCGCCAGAAACATATTTTCAGGGCTATAGGGGTCGGTGTCCGGCGGCAGTTCGTCATATAGCAATTTCGCCACGAATCCCCTGCCACCAATATATTTATCGATCAGTTCATCCGGCAAGGGCGATTTGCTCACCTCACCGGAGCTTAGGTCTACTCTTAAAATCGATCCTGCATATCCGTCAGTCATTTTAAACGCTCCTTCTCCAGTTTATCAAATCCTATGGGGGTTATGGGTTATGGATCATAGAGCGCTGCACTTGGCCATCTGCAACCAGTTGCAAGGCCTCCCGGGGACAGATCTCGGCACACTCTCCACAAAGGGTACATTTAATGGGGATATCCATCTGCCGGTGCTCAAATAAAACATCATGCGGGCATTCCTCCACGCATTGCATGCATCCGGTACATTCCTCCGAATCAATAATATAGGCGCCGTCTTTCATTTCGATGGCCTCCACCGGACAGACCTCGGCACATATCCCGCACTGGTCACACAAATGGATCCGGTAGTCACCCGGCGCAGGGAACCGCCCCTCGATTCGCAAGGCGGCCTTGGCAGGATTCACCTCACGAAAATTCTCTAAGGCACAAATTGCCCGGCACACCCCGCAACCGGAACAGTTTTCATGAATTGCTTTAAGCTCCATTGCCATTTTAAGCTCCTTTGCCTTTCCTGGTTTTTTATCCTGCGAATATGTTACAAAAGTTGTTTGGTATATTTTAGTTCAGTTGAGTTCTTTACAGGCCTCCGGCCGCTGGCCAGAAGCGAGAAGCCAGAAGCAAGGGGCCTGACACTTAAAAAAACGAATTAATATTAATAAACTCAATCCGTATTTTGTAAATTATTTTTAGGACATAACACTAGAACCTCAATTAAATACTTTCAATAAACCGCTGCAAATCCTTATCTGCGTGTGCCGGCAGATCCGGTGGGCTGTAATCGGCCAAAATTTGCTTAACCTTCTGATTGGCTGTTTCCAGAATTTGTTGTGACCCCCCGGCCTGCCAGGTGTCGAAATTATCTCGATTGGAGAGCATCGGCTGATAAAACTCTTTGCGAAAATGTTCAAAGGTATGGTCCTGGTCCAAAAAATGACCGCCCGGGCCTACTGCTTTGATCACATCAAGGGCCAGGGTATCTGCGTTCACCTCATAGGCCTTTTTGATGCGTTTGACCATACCGCAAATTTCATCATCGATAACGAATTTTTCATAGGACATGCAGCTGTATGATTCCAGGATACCGGCGCTGTGCAGCACGAAATTAACCCGGCTGACCTGCGCCATCAGCAAACTCATCATCGATTCATAGGCCGCCTGGGCATCCGGCGCCTTGGCATCACTGATAGCGCCACCGCCTCTGACAGGCAGGTTGTAAAAACGCCCCATCTGGGCAGTTGCCGCCGCATTGACAGCCATTTCAGGAGACCCGATGCTTAAAGCGCCCGAACGCATTTCGGTATTGGAGGAAGAGCCCGAAAAAACAACCGGCGTTCCTTCCCGCACGAACTGGGTTAATACAATTCCCGCCAGAATCTCAGCATTCTGCAACGCCAGGGTTCCGGCCATCGTGGTGGGTCCGGTTGCCCCGGCGATAACCAACGATGAAATCAATTGAGGCTGACCCGCACGGGCATATTCGATAATCGCTCCCAGCATGCGCTCATCATATCCCAACGGTGTCAGGGAACCCAGAATGCTGACCATACGGGGTTTTTCGGTCAGACGATCTTCGCCGCCAAACAGAATGGAAGCCATCCGGATACTGTCCCTGGCGCCCTTGGCACCCATGGCGCTACCCATGAAGGGCTTTTCGGAATATTTCATTGCCGCGTATATCATCTTCGCGTGGCGGATTTCATGAGGCACATCGTTGGGTTCGATGACCATCCCGCTGCAGATATCTTGATACGCACTGGCCTGGGTGAGTTTGACGAAATTTTCATAATCCAGCAGGGCGCCTTCCCGCCTGCCGTCATCCAGATCGGTAACAAAAGGCGCGCCGTAACCCGGGATAAATGCCATGTTGCTGCCCCCGATGACGACATCGCAATCTGAATTGCGCGCATAAAGGGTAAATTCAGCCGGAGCTTTTTTAATTTGGGCTTCGACCAGTTGGGCCGGGAAAAAAACCCGCTCGCCGTCAACTTTGGCACCGCCCTTTTTCAGGATTTCCAGCGCCGGTGGATAGCGGAAGTCAATGCCAATTTCTTGCAGGATCCGCATCGAGGCCGCATGAATTTGCTCCTCCTGGTCTTTCGTCAGAAATTCATAGGGGTGCATTAAAAAACTCCTTTCATGTTGCTGTGATTACACTAGTGCCGGGTTCTTTAAAATGCTATAAAGGTCTTAATAACTATGGTGTCAGGTTTCGGGTGTCAGAAAAAAGATGACACAATGTGGAATCTGGAAATCTCCAAAATCATCCGGTTCGTAACCCTGACACCTGACCACTGACACCTGAAACCCGCTTTTAACTTTGCGTATCGACCACACGCTGGAGCTCAATTCCCACCAGATCCAGATGCGCTTTCATG
>JASFIX010000435.1:0-4405 GCA_050122435.1 Desulfobacterales bacterium | reverse complement strand
TTGCATTCAAAAATAGACTGTGATAGACTTTTTATATAAATAACCGTAACAAAATTAATACCCTACACGAGATTTCAGGACTGCCCTTCGAATTCCTTTTCCGGCAGATTTGACAATCCTATATTACCCGGTCTGGTACTACCTGCTAAATTTCAGATCGTTAAGGATTATTGTGTTTATTCGCGGACTGAAAACAAAAATCGCATTCAACATTGCCATCCTATTTTTTTTGGCCATGCTGTTAGTCAATATTGTAACGGTGATGACCGCCCAGCGTGACATCATCCGCAAAGAGGTATCCAGAGGCCAATTCATTTTGTCTGCTATCGAGTCGGATCTGCTTAAGAGTATAAAATTTGAAACGAATCCGGCTCCAACATCTTCCAGAGCACATATCTTTCAATTGCTGACCGAGGCCGGTGTCTCCAATGCACTGGTTTTGGGTAAAAATAATAAACGATTTTTTTGGGGAGACACGCCCAAGGCGTTGCAAGATGAGATGATGAAACACAGCCGAAAAGTGATGCGGTCCAAAATGCATGAGACCAATTTTTTCGGAACCACCTGGGGTGTTTTCTGGAAGCAACGACGGAATTTGATCCTATCGACACCGTTGCTGCAAAATGATCAGGCCCTGGCCGGTGCCAGCATCGTGTTGCCGCTGGAAGGGATTTACCAGTCCCTGAGACGCTCCCAAAAGATGCTGTTTATCTATCTGTTCATTAACACGGTGATTTTGACGTTTATCGGCATTTATCGCCTTTCTAAAGTTTATTTTCAGCCCCTGGCCAGATTGGCACGGCGCGCTGAAGATTACCGCGAAGATGATGAGATGTTGTTTTCGGTGCGCAAAGAGGATAATGAGCTTCATACCTTATCGGGCTCTTTAAACAGCATGCTACGGCGCATATCCGCCGACAAGGAAAAGTTGCGGTCGACAGTAAATTCTCTTGAGACGGCCAACCTGGAATTGAAGAAAGCTCAAAAAGAAATCATTCGGGCTGAAAAGCTGGCATCAGTGGGCAGGCTGTCTGCTGGAATCGCCCATGAAATTGGTAATCCGATCGGGATCGTCATGGGATATCTCGAACTGCTCAAGCAAAAGGACATTCCCGCGGCCGAGAAAGAAGAATACATTCATCGAACCGAGGCAGAAATCGAACGGATCAACACCATTATTCACCAGCTTCTCGAGATTTCTCGCCCGTCCACTGCCGGGTTAAAGGCCGTGTCGGTCCATGATTTAATAGACGACATTACCGAGGTTCTCAATGTGCAACCTTTGATGTCAAATATCGAATTTGAATGTCGTCTGGAGGCTCAGAACGACAAAATTATGGCAGATTCGAACCAGTTGCGCCAAGTCTTTTTAAATTTAATTATCAATGCGGCCGATGCCCTTTCTTCACAGGATAAAGCGGATAACGGCAAGCTTTTGATTCAAAGCGCCCTGGTTAATGGAACTCCCGAACAACCGCAAGACCATAAGACCCATTTAAAAATTATGTTCGTCGATAATGGTCCTGGAATATCTGAAGAAAATATCGCCAATATTTTCGATCCGTTTTATACGACCAAAGAACCCGGCAAAGGTACCGGACTGGGTCTTTCGGTTAGTTTTATGATTATTGAGGGTTTTGGCGGCAAAATGACCGTCCGCAGTAAAATCGGAGAAGGCACCACCATGATCCTTTTGCTGCCTGTTGTCGAAAGCGAAACAGACGCTGCAAAAGATGAAGGTTTTTTGGAAACGCCGATACCGTTCGCAGCAAACAATTTAGAAAAACATTGAGGAGACAGGTCCTCTCCGGGAAATAATAAATAAGGATTGCAACCAAATGACATCTAAAATTGCGCGAAAAAGACTTCTGGTTATCGATGACGAAGAAAACATGCGGCATATGCTCTCAAAGGTGTTGGGCAAGACCGGCTATATCGTTGAAACTGCATCTAACGGCTATGAAGCGCTGGAAATGATCCAAAACAGCGATTTTGAATTCATCCTCTGTGATATAAAGATGCCCAATATGAGCGGGATGGATTTTTTAAAAGCTGCACGCGATAAAATCATGACCACAACCGTAATTATGATGTCGGCTTACGGAACCATTGACACCGCTATTGAGTCCATGAAGCTGGGTGCCTATGATTATATCTCCAAACCTTTTAAAACCGACGAGGTGTATCTGACGTTGAAAAAGGCTGAGGAACGTGAAAGCCTCAGACAGGAAAATCGCCAACTCAAAGAGCGGATCAAAGAGATCGAAGGCAACGTTAACTTCGGCAGCCTGGTGGCCAAAAGCGAAGCCATGCAATCCATGTTCCGAATAGCCGCTAAGGCCGCCCAGTTCAAGACAACCGTGCTGATACTCGGCGATAGCGGAACCGGCAAGGAACTCATCGCTCGGGCGATTCATTTTGAAGGCGACCGGTCAAACATGCCGCTGATTCCGGTGAATTGCGGTGGAATTCCGGAAACGCTTTTAGAGAGTGAATTGTTCGGTTATAAAAAAGGTGCTTTTACCGGCGCAGATAAAAATAAAAAAGGACTGTTTCAGGAAGCGGAAGGCGGCACAATTTTTCTGGATGAAATTGGGGAACTGCCGCTGGATCTGCAGGTTAAGCTCTTGAGGGTGTTACAGGAAAATGAAGTTAGAATGATCGGCGATTCAAAATCGTTGAAAATCGATGTGCGCGTCATTGCTGCGACTGCTAAAAATCTCGAAGAAGAAGTAAAAAATGGCGCTTTTCGCGAAGATTTGTTTTACCGTTTAAACGTGTTGTCCATAAAAATTCCTCCGTTACGAGATCGCGCAGAGGACATCCCGCTTCTGTGTGATCATTTTATTGAGCGGTTCAACAAGCGTTTAAACAAGGAAATAACAGGCATCGCACCGGCTGCCATGTCGCAGTTGCTTGAATACGCCTGGCCGGGTAATGTAAGAGAGTTGGAAAATATGATTGAAAGGGCATTGGTGCTGGCTGAAGACTCTCTGCTTCTACCGGATCATTTCCCAACGGAACTTGGTCGGAACTTCGATGAGGATCAAATGGAGGGGGTGTTTAACGGCCACTCGATTAAAGCCGCCCAGAAAATTATGGAGAAGAAACTTATCACCAAGGCTCTGGAAAAAACAGGCGGCAATCGCACCCAGGCGGCACGCTTGCTGGAAATCAGCCATCCGTCGTTACTTAGTAAAATCAAGACCTACAATATAGATTTGTAAAGGGTTAATCCGTTGAGCCCGTTAGCCCGTTCGTCGGTCAAAAGATAAAATCTGATATTTTTCTTTTTTAACAGGCTAAACCGGCAAACTGGCTCAACCGGCTCAATCCAGGACCCACCTTAGCGTCACACTGTTAAAAAAAAGTTTTGAGGAAAATAATCCGGTGCAAATTGCCGATGCGCGGATCGGGAATGGACGATCGGGTGGTGAGGTCTAAACGGCTCACTCTGAAGGGAGCAAAACCGGTTAGATTACCTCAAGGAATGGGGTATACAGGCCGGCGGTTGCCCTTTAAAATGGGGATAAGGGCTTTTGTTTGTGAGCGGTATCCGTTTTCGTTAGAATTGCCCGTTAATTTTTTTTCTGAGTTTTCCCGAGCATTTAAATGTGACAACCCTTCGTTCTCTAAGGATCAGGTCTTCACCTGTTGCCGGATTGCGACCTCTGCGCTGGTTTTTATCTTTGACACAGAATTTACCAAACCCCGATATCAATACATCCTCATTTTTTTCCAATGAGCCTTTAATAATTTCCAGCAGGGTTTCGATAATATCGACTGATTTTTTCTTTGTAAACCCAAGTTCATGTACCGTGGCAACGATGTCGCTTTTGGTTAATGCCATGATGCCTCCTGTTAAAAAACCTGTCCTCTTCCTAATATATATGATTCTGAGCTGTCTTTTCACCAGCTCTGGATAAATGATTGTGAGTGCTAAGACCCGAATTGAGCGAAAGTCGAAATCGATGGTGGTACTGCCCGTTTCTGCCCGAACCCGATTTTATGATGCTTCTGTGCTGCTATTATCTGATGCATTGGGATTCTCACCCGTGTTTTCAATCGGTTCCTGTTCCGGATCTTCTTTGGGTGTTAAGGCGTCTATTTTTTGCATAATGGTTTTGACACCTTTCATAATCCCGTCAATTTCAGCTTTAATTTGGACATCATCAATATCGCTCATCCAGAAATCTCCACGGTATGAATTCAAAATCGCTTTGCGAGATATTTCGCTAGTTTTAGTTGGTGAGTTAGGTAATTTCCGCTATCATAAATAAGCCGGCACTATTGCAGTCAGCTGAAAAGTGAGTTAAATATTTAATTTATAATTAAATAGTTTATACGTACCAAAATCATATGTCAAGATGCGAATTAATAAAATAATGATGATTCAATAACTAAT
>JASFIX010000434.1:0-4409 GCA_050122435.1 Desulfobacterales bacterium | reverse complement strand
TAACAAATTATCACCAGGAGAGTCCAACACCTTGCCGTTGTGTTGTTGGATGAGAGTGGTGAGCACTTCTCGATAAGCGGTTAAGGTGCGGACTGTTGCTTCTTCGTCCTCACCCATGAGACGACCGTAACCTTCGACGTCTGCACTTAGGATTGCAGTGAGTTTGCGTTTAAAACCTTGATCTGCCATAAAGGCACCTCTCTTTCAGGTTTCAAACAGAGGAACTCAGTATGTGGATCATTCACAGGCACGTATTATCAGGTGAGCAGCAAAATTCGATGCAGAAAATAGATAACCGCTTCAGGTCAGAATAAACAAAAGATTCAGAAACAGTTTAAATGAATATATACCCGAATGGATGGGTTTAAGTCAAACATAATCAAGGATTACGGCAGGTGATGATACCATATCAGAAAACCAAATATCAGCCGATAGAGATATATTGAGATAATCTGTAAAAAACCACGTCTTTGAGAAGCTGTGATATCACAAAATATCACAAGTACCCTAAAATACAGATACGTAGATGGTATCTGTATATTTTGTCAGGTTTTATCAGAGCTTAGATTTTGATATGTCAGATCAAATTTAAGCTTTTACATCAATCTTCACCGGAAAATGAGCTATCTCTGGTACCTGATGCTCAAATGGCTGACCGCCTTGCCCAGTGCCCTTCTTAGTTTCTGGCCCTTACCTTCTTGGGCAAGGTGTTGCTCCAGTAAATCCTTTTTCAGTTCGGCGCTGCCCGACTTCCTGTCTTTGAGAAGCGTTACCCGATAGAAGCCCTTTTTTTTGCTCTGCTCAACTGCTACTACCTGAACACTTTTATCGATCTTCTGGACCTCCTTGCGCAACGTCTCTTCAATAAGCTCAAGTGTTATCTCTGGCATCTTTTATTTCCTTAATAAGTTGTTTTGCTAAATTATCGATATGCCGGTCATCCGTTCCGCAGCATCCTCCGAGAATCTTCATGCCCAGTTCACCATGAAGGCTTGCCATTGATTTGCCGAAAGACTGAGGGTCTTCTTCAACCAGTTCTTCGCTGTTGTCGAGCGCTTCAGGTTCAAGTGCGGCCGTATTGGCCAACAACCCTGCAATTCGTTTTCGGACAAAGGAAGACGAGTTGATTTCGTGCAGGATGGCGGTTTTAAAAATAGAGGCATGGGTGCAGTTCGCCATATAGGCTATGGGTTTTGGATCGACATCGGTATCGATTGTGTCAATGGCATCTTTCAATGGTGTGCCATCAAGCAGCGTACCTTCAGATCGAAGCACAAAACTGATCATGTATGGTTTCCCTGTGGCGGCAAGGGCTTTTGCCAGGCCGGTGGCTTCACTGAGGGCAGGTAAAGTGGCGGCGTATAGAAAGTCCACTCCCGCTTCCGCGAGCCGGTTCGCCTGCCATGCGTGAAACTCCCTTGCCTCTGATGTCGCAAGGGCTTCTGCCTGATCATAAGCGTCTCCGCGGCAACTCAACAAACCACATATGACAATTTTATGGGCATATTCGCCATAGCTTTTGCGCATTTCGTCAAGAAAGCGAAAATTGTCGGCATTCACATCCTTTTTTTCATAACCCGCTTTTTCAATACGTTCCCGGCTTGCCCGCCAGGTTGGAGTAGAAATGAGCATGGGCAGATTATATTTGTAGCCAATATCGAAATATTGTCGATAGATCTCGTAAATCGCGTTATGTTTATTCTTATCATAGATAAATGCCGAATTGACAATATAGGGATCCAGGTCGAATTCGCTGTTGCGGCGCAGGCGCTCAATCACGGCACCCTCGCCAAGAATGCACCCAGATTTCTCAAAGAATTCCGCAAATGACAAATGTTTCACCATGCTGCCTCTGGATTTGGAGTTAGCACCTAACAATAATCTTTATTCATATTTCCTGTATGACTCCAGGTGAATTATATTAAGTGCGACTTAGCAGTTTGTCACGAATTTTTACCATCGCAAGGGTATCCTGGCCGCAATAGGTCAGAAGATCCTGTCTGAGCCTGGCTTTTTCATCTTCGGGTGTCGTAGGATCAATCATTCGTAGATACTCTATAGATGCTTGCATGCCCTCCTGGATGGAAAGATTTTCGTAGCTCATTTCCGGTACAAGGGCCGGGAGCACGTATTTCAGAGAAAAAGAGCCGTAAAATTTGGGGTGGTAATAGTGCCGTCTGATGATGGCATATAGATCGATAAAGCGGTCAATGACAGATTGGAGATCGTCGATATACTGCGGGAAATGCTCGATAATTGAATTGAGCACTCCGGTTTCATAGGATGTATAGATAACGATGCTGCCTTCGGTTCCCAGCGCATCTAACAGGGTTTGGGTGAATTCTTCCCTGGGGTCCTTGTCTTCGTTACACAGATATTCGCGGTGGTCCAGTTTTCCGTTCTCGCCCAGGATGTGATCCGACCACTGAAAGGGGATGGTCTGATAGGGTCGGGTATCGGCATAGCGGGGGAGTGCCAGACCGATGGTTTCGAAATCGAGGAAGTGGATAGGGTATTTGACATCGTTTAATTCAGCCTTCAGATTTTTGGAAATATACTCCCGCTGGTTAGTCACAGATACTCGGATTCGATCCTGGATTTGGCTCAAAGGAAACGTAGCAGGGATATCGCCGATTTCCTGAATGCCCATATCAGCCAGTTCATCGAGTTGGTTCTGTCCGATCGCGCTGATGTTATAAACCCAGAATTCCGGCATATCCTTGGTGCAATGATCCCAGAACTCGCAATCGTAGGGTTTGTGGCAATGCCGGGACGGCTGGATTTCAGGCGCATCTGAACTGGCAAGCATGGCCTTCAGCGCTTCAAGCCTGGAAGGAATTTCCGTTTGCATTGCGATGGTCTCGTCTGTGAGATCCGCAAATGAGAATAAAGATTGGAGATCCAGATTCCGACCGTCATAGACATACTGGTTATTAATGTGCAAAATACCGGCTCGTTTAATTTGCAGCCCACAGCCCTCAAGGACATAATGCTGAATGGCAACGTCCGGGTAATAAACTTCTTTGACCGAAGTCGATGATTTGACTTCCACCAGGTTCCAGGAGCCGTCTTCTAACCGTTCCAGTATATCAACCCGGATGCGGACATCATCATAGGCAAAGGCAGCCTCGTAAATGGCCTTCACCCCCGGATCTTGTATTGCTTTAAGGGTGGATTGAACGGCTTGTTTGTGCTGATAATATGGCGCATCGATTAAAACCCCACCGGGGTACAGCTGCGTCGCCAGCACTCCGACCTCGTGTCCGGCATCAAATATCGCCTGCTGGGAAGGGGGCACTTCCGGAATAAGTTCTCGCTCAAAGCACTGATACCAGAGCTTTAATTGGCACTGCAGCCCCGCCAGAAAACGTGATTTGGATAGCATCGGGACCTTTTTTTCCAATTTTTTTCACTCCTGTGAGTTCAGCACGCCTGATCCATTTTAAAGGCCTTCATCAGGATGCTGAATCCGACCATATTGGTGCCGTGTGAGAGGGCATCCAGGATATCGCTGTCCGTCCAGCCCAGGTCATGCAGGCGATCCACGTCTTGCTTCTCAACCGCATCTGGTGTCTTAATCGCCTTTACCGCAAAGGCCACCATGGCCCTATCCCTGTCATCCAGAGGGGCCTCGAGAGGATCTTTTTCCATCTTTTCGATGTCTTCGTCTGAGAGCCCCTGCATGTTTAGCATCTTCCTATTGAAACCGGTGCAAAAAACGTAATCGTACTCTTGGGCCACCAGATAGCGTATACTGGAAAGAAGCCCGAATCCCAGATTCGGATGCTGAGAAAAATATTGAATCGATTGCCAAACCATATCCAACATCCAGGGGCTGGCACTTGCCAGTTGCAGCGGCGCAGGAATGATGCCTGCATTTTCGCGCATGAAGTCATAAATCTCTTTAGCCTTACCTTCTGCTTTGTCGGGTTCGACAGTTTGAATCAGAGCCATTGTTTTCTCCTTTGCTATGAATAATGAAATAAGATGCGCATTGGGCCTTTTGAGGACTTTAAATAGTTTTTAAATTAGATGCGAAATCCCGCTTCATTATGCGGGGAGATGGGGTTTTGAAACCATTTCTATAAGGTGGCCGGGTAAAATACATCATAAACCAACAATTCCTCAGTCACATTGAAGATCCTGTGCTTGGTGCCTTTGGGCACTCTGACAATCACACCGGGCTCTAGTGGAAATGTTCCTGCTCCGTCGACATTCATTTCTGCTTTGCCTTGAAGCGGATACAGAATATCCACCTGTTCTTCGTGAATATGTTCCGGTATGTCTATGCCGGCTGGGACCCTCACCAGCATACAGGTAACATCCAGATTGTCTTCGCTTTTTGTTACCAGAGGTTTAATATTTACTTCTTTTACAAGAGGATGAGGACGCCAGGAGATATCAGCGAC
>JASFIX010000433.1:0-4434 GCA_050122435.1 Desulfobacterales bacterium | reverse complement strand
CGGCGGATATCCGGTGAACAGCTCATAGAGCAAGATGCCGAGAGCATAAATGTCGTCAGATGGATGCGGCGAGCGACCTTCAAGTTGTTGCGGGCTCATGCAAAATAACGAACCGCCGGATGTAATTTCCAGTGCATCGTGGCCGGATTTGAAAACACCGGCAATCCCGAAATCTGTCAGCCAGGGTGTTTTCTGCCCGTCAAGTAAGATGTTGGCGGCTTTGACGTCTCGATGGATCAGCCCCAGTTCATGAGCATACGCCAAAGCATTTATCACCGGCTTTAAAAGCGTGATGGCCATATCCGAGCTGATGGTTTCGTAATGGCTGCGGTAAAGGGTCAGGTTTTGCCCGTCTATATATTCCATGGAGATGAACGCCAGATCGTCAGATCGATGAAAATCAAAAACACGCACGATATGGGGATGGGCAAGACGCCGGGTGTTGCGGCATTCATTTTTTAACAATTTGACCCTGTCTGAATCAGAGGTTAGTTGGGGATTTAAAATTTTTAGAGCGACCTGTGTTTCCAGTTCAAGATCCCAAACACGCCAGACCTGCCCCATACCGCCTTCACCGATCCTCTCTATCATGGAAAACCGGGAAAGCAATATTTGGTCTTTTTCTAAATGCGGCATTTAGATCCTAATGGTGAATTATAGATGGTTCTGTTTTGTGGGCATTATATGAAAAATCACGAGAATATGAAAGGCCGAGGCCTCTGAGTGAGGCCACTTTCGTGATTTTCGGAGCTGAATCGAATTGCAGCGGTGTACTTGGGACTCATACCAATTGTACGATGCTTCAACGAACCGCATCAACAGGAATGAAGCCGATAAGCCTTTGATCAAAAGCGGTTTGAAAACCCCATCTAAGGCCCAATGGCTGCGTTGCAGACCTCCGATAAATGCTCACATACTCACATGTATGCTGCGCTTTCTCGATCGGTCTGCGCCTTGCCCTTGAACCTGATCTGAGGCTTTGAAACCACTTCTAGGGTTTTGGGTCTTGATTCATATCCTGTTCTTCAGGTAACGGATTCGGTTCAAAGCCTGTCTCGGCGAAATAAATTTTACGCAGCAATTGTTTCCATTTTTTAAACTGCTCCTCAGCCGACCCGGTTAATTCATACTGCTGGCCCTCGAATTCCATTGTAACGGGCTGCATTTCATTTCCAAATGAATCGCTGAGCTCCTCGATTGCAGCTGAATGCATTTCGGCTTCTTTGGATACATTCCAGCCGCTGATGAATACCTGCCCCCCGATGATAACCATGGCCGGCGCCACTGCCCGCCCGACATTGGAGTCCTGCGAGCCCGCTGCAATCGCACCTGCGACTAACAGGGCGCCCAACAATTGCTTTGTCAATGCTTCGCGTTTAATCTTTTGCATGGCCTCGCGTTCGGTCAGGTTGAGTTTGCGCCAATTTTCATAGGGCGGCCACATCTCATTATAAAACCCATCATATTGTCGATTCAGGGTGTCCACATACATATATTCACGCTCTCTGATTTGGAGCAGGCGATCCATCATCGGGTCATTGTCTGCCGGTAGACGATTAATGCTGAAATGCCCGTTTTTATCTTGCACGAGGTATCCATTGAATGCATCCGGTGCGAACTCCTGGGCAAATTTTAGCTTGGAAACTGTGCGAATCGTTTTAATTTCAACCGCGCTTAGCTTCATTTTGTATTCGGCCATGTCATTGGCGATGGTATTGTAGATATCCTGATAGGCATCTTTTTCACCCACTTTGTTGCCCGAATAATACGGCTCTGACGCCTTGGCACTGTATTTCTTTTTGAACCACCTTTTGCCGGTCGCATCCTTCACATCGATCTCTAATACCAATTTCTGGCCATTTGACTCGAGTATTGTGCCTTTGACCAGAAGGTCGACACTGTTGGTTTCAGCCGGTATCACCTCTATGGCACCCCAATGACCGCTCTGATGCAACGTGTTTTTTAGGTGATATGGAATAAAATGGGTTTCCGCTTTGCGGATTTCTGCATTTGTACCCTCATCCTTGGCTTCTTCCGGAGTCAACTCGTTGCTTTCGAAAACCAGGATTCCGACGTCCAGCAATTGTTCTTCCGGAATTTCGAACTGGGCCTGCTCGATAGCCGTGGGACTCACCTTTTGAGAGCTATAAGTGGCACAGCCTGAAATGATGAGAATGGCAGTCAAAAACAATAGAACACTGTAGATACCGGATTTCATAAATATAAAAATTGTCCTCTATTTTTTTTGAAACGCTCAACTTAGGTTATTGAGTGTTTCTCTTATAGTCCTCATATTCTTTCCACAGTTTTTCTTTAAGTTCCGGGTCCGTCTCATTTTCCGCAGCTTCTCGAAGTTGACGGGCGACGATATCGTCATCTTCTTTGTTGTAGCGGCTACCCGGATCGTCTTTGGGGCCCGAGCCCTGGCCTTTGGTCTGATCTTTGGAGGCAACCGCATCATCGACTTCGCCCTGTTGCTTCTCAGAGCCTTTTTCTTCGCGGGATGTATCTTTCTCTCCCGCTTCGCCCTGTCGGTCTTCTTCGCCCTGTTGCAAACCTTCTTCAGAAGATTTAGATTCATCTCCGTCCAATTCCACGCCCTTTTCTTTCAGCCTTCTGGCGGCTTCAGCTGCTTCCTGGGCCAGGTCACGCATCTTAGCTGCCGATTCGGTTTCAATGGTCTCCATTTCTTTTAGCAGCATTGCATCAAATTCAGTCAGTGACGCGCTTAATTGGCGGTCCAGCTCCGTCACCCGGTCCTGGGTTTGTTCCTCAGGTATGGTTTGATCCGATAGTTTCTCTTGCTCGCTGGATTCCACAGCGCTGGATGCTTGTTTATTCGGAGAATGCTGGGTGTAGGCGCCTTCCATTTTTTGGACCGTTTTACGGTTTTCAGCGACCATGGCCTGGACACTTTCAAGATAGGCTTCATAGTTGCGAATATCCTCTTCAGAGGCATTGCCGGATTTTTTGAGCTGCTCGAGCTCGGAAGCAATCCGTTTTTCGGTGGCTTCACTGACACGCAGGTCGTCCCGGGCCTTTGCCAGTTTAGCGTCAGCGGTTTGCGGGGTTGTTTTCCGGCTTGGCGGCGGCCGTTGTTCGGTTTGCTGTGGTTGGGTTTCGGCTGCACCCTCGGTAGCGGTTTGGCGATCCTGTGATTGTTGTTTTGACTCCGGCGTTTCCACAGCGGTAGCCTCTGAGGAAGATGTCTGGCTGGTTTTAGACGTTTCCTGTTTTTCAGCCTGCGCCGATCCAGCTTGCGGCGAAGAGGTCGATTGGGTGCTGTCTTTGGTTTGGCTATCTTCCGTTTGGCTGGCTTCTGGTTGCGGGGGTACAGGTGTGCTTGGGGTCGGCGTGCTTTTACAGGCCGCAAGCCACAGACCCGCCAGGAAGACTGACATCCATACCAAATATTTGAATTTGTTTAGCGACATTTTTAAGAAAAAAATCGTTTGGGATTATCATCAAAGCCAAATAATTACAGTGTCTAAAATAAGATTTTGCCTATTCGGTGTCAAGCAAAAGACATTGGTGCTGGTCAATACGAATTTAGACTGGAAATGGAAAGATTTTGTTTACAAAGGCGTAAACCAATAAAAAAGGTGTATCTTCTTAATATTCCTACAGGATTCAGGCAAAAAAAAGCCCGAGAATGATCTCGGGCATTATGGTATATGGCGGAGAGAGAGGGATTCGAACCCTCGATGGAACTTTCGCCCCATACTCGCTTAGCAGGCGAGCGCCTTCAGCCAGCTCGGCCATCTCTCCAAAAAATTTTTCCAAAATTTTTCATATAAAATTGCGGAGCAATTTTATTGGCGGAGGGAGTAGGATTCGAACCCACGGAGGTGTTACCCTCAACGGTTTTCAAGACCGCCGCTTTCGACCACTCAGCCATCCCTCCACTTGATTATGAAAATACAACATTAGCATTCCGGTCGGAGATGGTCAATATTTATGTCCTTATAGAACGCTAATATTTATCAATAATCGTGCACCGTGGGCTGTTTGTCGTTTTCCAATTTTGTTTGCATTATGTGTTGACAGGCTGAATTTTTTGTGGTTTTCGAAATCGTTAAAAACATGAAAATCAATTTGTTTTGTTCGACTGGAAAGGGAGCTAAAATGAAGCAAAAATATACCATTATAAAAGATAGTAAAAATAAGCAGTTAATTATTCGTGAATTTGCTGAGCTCGATAAAGAAATCCTGTCGCTGCTGTGTGAAGAAACATACGAGCAAAAGGATATTATTGCCGCAATTAAAAAAGGTCAGCAGAATTTGATTTCGGCACTTAGAACCAATAATCTCTATCCTCCTGGAATTTATGCAAAAAAAATAGCAGATGCGATTAAAGAGTTGTACGCCACCAAGGATAAGGAATCAGAGGAGCTTTTTTTCGATGATTTAGAATTGCTTGCCGAGCCAGATGAA
>JASFIX010000432.1:0-4434 GCA_050122435.1 Desulfobacterales bacterium | reverse complement strand
GGCCATTAGCGCTCTGGAAGGAACCGCCGGTATGCACACTCTGGTGATTGGGAAGGAAATTACAGGGATCTCGGCCTTCACTTAAGCAAAGGTTCCAGGTTCAGGGTTCAAAGGTTCAGGGTTTTTAGTCAAATGATAAGTAATGAGTGCTGCGAAAAGCCGACAAATAACAATTTGATGTGAAGTCTGCAAAGATTAGGCTCAATGCTGAGATATATCGAAATCGAATGGGGTAAAATTGGCCCTGCCAGCTCATGACGGAAAAGGACATCTCATGACTCTAGGAGGGCCATTCATGACGGAAACGGACACTTCATGACGAAATGGTCGGCTACCTGGCAGGTTTTTTAGCTCAGTCCTCAACTTGCCCCGCCGTAGCCTTTATGGCGAAGGTGGGACACCTGAAACCCTACACCTGAAGTCCTAATGAGGAGGTATTATATGAAAAAGGTCAAACTGGGTCCCCAAACGCTAATGTATCCGATGCCGGCGGTCTTGGTCGGCACCATGGTCAATGAAAAGCCTACATTTATGACGGCCGCCTGGTGTGGTATCGCCGCTTCAAAGCCGCCGGCGATTTCGGTCGCTTTGCAGTCGGTCCGATATACCCTTAAGGGCATCTCGGCCAACAATACTTTTTCCATTAATATACCGTCGGCAGATTTGGTTGAAAAAGTTGATTATTGCGGTATCTATTCCGGCCACAAAGTCGACAAGTCGCAAATTTTTAAGGTCGATTACGGCAAGCTCAATACTGCGCCCCTGATTCAGGAATGCCCCGTAAACCTCGAGTGCCAGGTAATTCACTCCCTGGAGCTCGGCAGCCATATACTTTTCATCGGTGAAATCACTGAAACCTATGTCAATGATAATTGTTTGACTGATGAAAAAGCAGATCCAGCCAAGATCGACCCATTGATATACATAACCGGTGTCATGCAATACCAGAGACTGGGAGAGGTTGTCGGGCAGGCCTGGCATGCTGGCAAAAAAGGTAAAGCTGATGACAAAAAGGGGTAACAATCACCTGGTAAAGGCTTCGGGTTTCAGGTGTCAGGTGTCAGCAAACAGGTGACAGGTCGACTAATCCGGTAATTCTTAACGTCATCAGGTCGTAATCCTGACACCTGAACACTGACACCTGACACCCAGAGTCTTGTAAAGTAAAAGAATATCATTCATGGAGGGGTAAAAAAGAGTGTACCTAGCCCAGACGAACATAAAGGGTAGGATTCATTATTCTATTCGGGAATCTTATCAGGATGGAGATCATTTTTTGAGTCGTTATTTGTTCGATCTGGGGACGGATCCGGCCCAATATATCATCTATCCGGGGGGGAACGCGTTTTATATTGACCCGGTGGTTGAAGATCGTTTAGACGCGCTGGGCGTCGCTTCGCAGGGCAATAATCTTGAAGATATTTTCTGGCGGTTTTTAGATCCCCGCATCCAGCGCGCGCTGGAGCATTTTCGGCACAGAGAAGAGCTTTCGCGCAAAAGTAAAAAATCCGGAGAGAAATCCGCAAAGGCTGAATCTCCGGTACATATTTTTGACAGACGCAGGCTCCATTATCTTAAATTTGGCCGCATGGAACAGGGCTATTTGTGGCTCGTGCCTCAAAAGCTGTTCAACGTTTTGCGGAACAAATCCAGAGACGAGATTGAGCAGCTATTTCTGGATATGGAGATGCAGTTGAATCCCAGAGAATACAAGGCCTACACTTATGTTATTTTTGATATCAACCGATTTTTTAACGAATCCTTTGCCAAAAACAGACCCCAGTATTTAAAACAGAGCGATGTTGATGACCATTTTATCGAGGAAATCTGCAGCTTAAACCGTGACCTCACATTCTGGGCAGGCATGCAAACCGCAAAGCGTCTGCATGAATATCTGGTTCGATATGTGCTGATGTATTTTGATTATGATTTTGCCCCGCGGTCCTGGGTGGATGATTACATCCGTAATTTTATTAATAGCCGGCGCGACTATCAACCTCCCTATGGAGCCGGGTCGGTCACTTTGGACGAAGCCGGCGCTATTTTCGGTGAAACCAAAGACGAACTTAAAAAAATGAGCAGACAGGAGCTAAGTAGAATGTTTCGACGCAGAGCACTGGAGCTTCACCCGGACCAGGGAGGCGACCCGGAAGAATTTGTTAAATTGACAAAGGCGTACGATATGCTTTTAAAAACAAAAAAGGAACGATAGATTTCAGAAAAATTGACAAATCATTTTCCCCGGTACACCAGCTTTCGATGAAAACTAAAGCAAATTTCTTTTTTTCCATTCTGATTCTCATTGTTATCAGCCAGGGCTGTGCCGGCCGGGCTTCTTATCAGTTTGTAAACGAATCTTTAAGGCCTTCAGCGTATACTCGATTTTTCGAGGAGCTGGACGGTGCCGTTCACCGTTCCGGTACCCGTAATGGCGCCTATTTTACGGTGCCCGGATTTCCATATCTGCGTGCCGACCGTTTCCTGGTTTCTCTAAAAGGCCGGTTAATAAATGATGCCCAGAAATACCAGTGGGTGCGTTTGATGCAGAAGATGGATCTATCCGCTCGGGAAACTGAAATACAAACGCTTCCTGATCGTGAAGTGGAAAAATTGGCGGCGTCTTTCGGCTTATTGGCTGATCGCAGTATTCTGCAGGAAAAAGCGATTTCTTTTTCGGATAAAATGTTGGCCCATGATCGACTCCGACCCGATTTTTACGAGACTTTGCTGGTTGCAGTTCAGGATTCCGATGAATATTCCACCCTGATGCAGATTTTCGGGGTTTACCCGATTGCAGCCATACCGGTTGCAATCGTGACTCATAGGGTCTTCGACGAGATTGCTGAATGGCATCAATTACCTCCCAGTGCGCTTCAGGTGCAGGGAACCTTAACCGCCTTCGGACCGGCAGAGCGTTTAGACTTCTCCGTCGAGACCGTTCGGGAAATATTGACACGATCCAGACAAAACCCGTTGACAATACCGCTGCCATCGGTTTCCGACCGGAAAACATTGTCGGCGATTTTCGCACCGGTGATCATTCAGGATCTGGCGGCAGAATATGATAAGCCCGGCGCGATGGTATGGGGTGATAAACAGCTTGAAATCGATCCTGACAATCCCAAGGTCTACTATTATTTTACGCATGCCTACTTTAAAGATGAACCCGTTTTGCAGATCAACTATGTCCTCTGGTATTCAGCACGCGACGGTCCGAGTTCTCCGCTGATCGAACGCGGCCCTATCGATGGGTTAACGTTTCGAGTGAGTCTGGACAACAGCGGCAGGCCGTTTATGGCCGATATTATGAACAACTGCGGGTGTTATCATTTTTTTGTACCCCGCAAGGAAACAGTTCAGCGGATCCGTTCAATCCCCCTGGCGATCGATGCTTTTGTGCCTACCTGGCTGCCGCAGGACTTTCCTGCAAACCGGCTAACGATCCATGTCGTTTCCGGATGGCACCAGGTTGCCAATATCGATGCTCGCACCATACCTGTTGACTTCATGCCTTACCATCTAGAGCCATATCAAAGGCTCGAGATTTTACCAAAAAATGACACCGGTCACGAAAGTATGTTTACTGCAAGAGGGATTGGGAAACATCTTGAACGAATTGAATCAGATATTTTCATTCCCATGGGTGTTCCCCAGGTGGGCAGAATGCGGCAGCGAGGGCACCATGCCATCAAATTCGTGGGGCGCGCACATTTCGATGATCCCTATCTCTTTGACAAGCACTTTGAATTCAAATAAACCTAAATTGAGCGTTTCAAATTTTAAAAATGGATCATTTTTCTCATATTGGAGGACAAATTAACCGTGAAGAAAGATACCTGTATTGATTTCAGCATGCCGGTTGAGAGGTGGAATACCGCCAGCATGAAGTGGGATAAGTATAAAGGCCGAGATATTATTCCGTTGTGGGTTGCTGACATGGATTTTTGCTCGCCGCCGGCCGTCATAGAAGCGCTCCAGCAGCGTATTGCCCACGGTGTCTTTGGGTACACCCTGCCACCTGAAAGCCTGAACACCATTGTGGTTAAAATGCTGTATGCCGATTACGGCTGGGAGGTTGAACCCCAATGGCTGGTGTGGCTGCCCGGCCTGGTAACCGGCCTCAATGTGGCCTGCCGGGCAGTTGGCAAAGACGATGATGATGTCATGACGGCGGTGCCGGTATATCCGCCGTTCCTTAGCGCGCCCCAGTACTCCCGGCGCCACCTGGTCAAAGTACCGCTTCGGGAAAAGGACAACCGCTGGACGTTTGATTTCGACCTTTTTGAAAGTACGATTACGCCCGACACGCGCCTGTTTCTTCTCTGCAACCCCCATAATCCGGTCGGTCGCGTATTTACCCGTGATGAATTAACGACCCTGGCGATGATTTGCGAAAAGCACGATATCATCATTTGTTCAGATGAAATCCATTGC
>JASFIX010000431.1:0-4437 GCA_050122435.1 Desulfobacterales bacterium | reverse complement strand
GGGGTCATGGTAGGGGTCGTTATCTCAAGCGTCACAATCACCACTATCGCCCGGCACACCGGTTCAAGCCCAAATTCCACCGGCGACATCATTATGGCGGGCCGCACCCAAAATGGCACCGAAACCGCCACTGGCGTCATCGGCCTCACCACCGCCACGGTCATCCCAGATGGCATCGCTGGCGACATCACCGCAGGCCAGTAATTCACAACTATTACAGCAGCACCGAAAGTTATAGCGGGCCAGAAGACGAGTTTCACGCTACCGCCACTGTATCGGACGATGGTTTCTCGGTCTCGGTCGGGGTAAGCAAAACAAACTGATCGCCAACTGCAAAAATCCGCATATCTTCTTCGACCAGCAAGGAGGTTGCAACCGCCTGGGGCGGGCTGGATACAGTCCGCCCCTTTCTTTCTGCTAGACGAGAGATATTGAATCATCTATGGTTATCCGCGGCGAATTGGGACGTCGCCAGGGGTGTTGTCTGCGTTTGCCGATTTTCTGGCCATCCCCAGGTAAATCGCTGCCAGGGCGATCAGAACTCCCAGCCAGTTTACCAGAGACGTCGGTCGCTGAAAAAACAGAACATCCCAGACAAATGCCAGCGCGGGTTGGAGAAGCAGAATCAGGCCGGATAATGAGGCGTGAATTTTAGGCAGGGCATTGGCAATCAGGATCCAGCCCAGCGCGTGGCTCAGCACCCCCAACGCCATCAAGCTGAACAAGCTCTGCAGATCGGGTATCCGAAAAGAATTATTACTATGAACCACCTCGGCTGCTAAAAATACAGTGGTGCTAAACGATACCGTCATCAGTACATAAAAAAAGGACGCACCCATCTGATCCGCCTGTAGCTTGCGAAGCGACAGTATAAAGGCCGCATAAAAAACCGCCGCTGCCAGCCCGTAATACACCCCGATCCGATATGACGCTTCCAGGTGGGACCAGTTGATCCCCACGATCATGAACAGGCCGGTGAATGCCAGCGGAAGTGACAGCAGGTATGCCAGCCGTAATGGTTCTTTTAGACACAAACTGCCGAAACCGGCCAGAATGAACACCTGAAAATTGGGTAGAATCGTGCCGAGCCCCGGACCGGTGTATTCAACGCTGTAATGGAATAACCATAGGTCCAGAGCCAGGAAGACACCGCATAACAGACTCAGCAGCAGGTACCGAAGTGCCGGCCATCTGATTTCCCGCCGGTACAGAGCCGCTGCGAGTAAAACAATGCCGCCGATAAAAACGCGGTAAAAGACCGAGACGTTCGGTGTGACGTTGGCCACTTTAATCCATACTCCGGAAAAGCTAATCAGAACGGCTCCGGCAATAAGGCTCAACATACTCAAGTGCGTCTTATGGCTTTTCAGGTCACGAATGCTGTGCATAGAATTCAGAATGACCTCGGCATATTCTTTTTATTAGAGAAGTAAATATCAGACGGTCCGAAAATTGAACGAAACACGTCAAAGCATATAAAAGGCCCGCGGCATCGCTAGTAAGGTATTCTGAAAATTATTGCAACCGTTCAAATCTTATCCTTAATTTCTTTTGGCTAAGGTGAATAAAATAATGGACGTCCGCATTTTATTCTCCTATATTGAACCGGGTTAAAGCCGGCGCTCCAAAAAATTAGATAGAATACGGTCTAAGATTCGAAAATGAACAACAGTTCCGAAAAATTTGTCAATTATTATGACCTGCTGGGTATCGAACCAAAAGCCGGACCGCAAGAAATCAAACAGGCCTATCTGAATAAGGTTAAAAAATGGCATCCGGATAAAAATCCCGATCGATCCAAGGAAGCCGAAGAAAAAACCAAAGTTTTAAATCAAGCCTACTCCATACTGGGAGATGCCGAAAGGCGTAAAAACTACGATCGCATGCTTCGATTTACCAAGGGTAAGGATTTTGCTGAATTTATAAACGATGATGCCATTCGCAATAAAATCAACAAAGCCTATCCAACTTTAAAAAAAGCCCTTGAAAGTGTGCGCGAGCTCTATGCGCTTTTCAAGGATTCGGTCAGAGGCGACTATAAACTCCACAATGCAAATATCGCCATGATCGGTGGCGGATTGTTATATTTCATCCTGCCGGCAGATCTGATCCCGGATTTTATCCCCCTTGTCGGCTATTTAGATGATCTGGCGGTCTTAACCACCATCATGAATTCACTTAAAGGTGAACTGGGCGCCTATCGCAGCTGGAAGGAAACCGGAATTAAAGGCCGCTTCAAAAATTCCTCCTGAAAATAGAATGCCCGATTCCCCCCTAATTTCTCATAAGCTATTCATATTTCTGCTGTTTTAAAAAAACAAAAAAGTTTAAAATTTTGGTTGATTTCTTAAAATTTATTATATATAGATTCGAGTCGGCTCTAATCGTTCAGATTGTCTCTACTTGGTGAATTCGATTCAGAAACCCTATACCTATCAAACTTTTGTTGGAGGCCCTAAATGTTAAAAATGAAACCTAATCTTTACGTTGTTGCACTATTGGTGGCACTTGTGGGATTCGTGTTCGTCATTGGATGCGGAGAATCGCCTGAAAAGAAGCAAATGACAGAATTTATTCAAGAATTTGGTAATGCAGTGGATCAGTATGCCAAAGCCGAAGATGGTCAGAAAGCTGAATTGCAGAAAAAGCTTGAGTCTTATATTGCCAGATGGACCCAGATGAAAATGGACATGGGAAGTGAGCTGACCCCTCAGGTTTTAGATAAGCTGGATGCAGAGTATCAAAAATTAGCCAAAGAATTTAAAACGCTATCGGGTAAATCATAGGATTTAAATCTTTTTTCTTGCAGGATCAAGCTGCTTTATTGCTCGCTTTTAAACTTACCTTCTAAAGTACGGCCCATCTCTACTTTCACTATATGAACACGACTTCAGCGGGGCGCAGGGTGACTTGCGCCTTTCTTTTTTTGGGGCCTTCTCCATTTCTGTCTAGAAAGCCTTAAATAATACCCAAAAGCAAACCGTTTGATTTTTTCATCTGGTCAAAACAGAATTGAGCTTGATAAAACGGATGAACTCCAGTATTTATTACTGGCGCTGACCAATGCGGCCAAATGCCTCCGCTCTCAGTTCGCATTACCAACCCCGTTTTTCAAAGGTAACTACATGGGCATCAAACGGATAACATCAAAAATAGAAAACAAAATTAAGAAAGCACGCGGTTTTTTCCAATGGTACACCACAGGATTGAGCCGCAAAGAAATAGAGCGGTTGCTGCACAAAGACGCAATGGAGGCTTTAACCTATTACAAAGAAAAAACTACGCTTAAAGACAGCCCGCCCGAAAAAAAATCCCTACAATCTAAACTCCGTGTCTTTCGAGAAATCTTTTTGAGTTTTTTGATGCAGCTGACACCGGCCCGCCGGTTTTTTTACGGGCTCAGTTTTGTCGGCTTCATTCTGGCATTGCTGACAGCAAAGGTGATATGGATTCTGTGCGCTTTTTTCATTTTAAACGGGCTGCTGGCCATGGAGCTTGCCGACAAGCTGACCACGCGCGACGAACTTGAAATCGCCCGTGAAATTCAGGTCGGTCTGGAGCCCAAGCAGGTTCCTGATATCCCCTGGCTATCAATATCTTTTTCCTCAATGCCGGCCAAAATTGTGGGTGGGGATTTTTTCAATGTGGTAAAGCGCAGTGACAACCAGATGCTGAGCATTGTCGGCGATGTGGCCGGCAAAGGCATACCGGCAGCGCTTTACGCGGCCCACATTCAGAGCATGTTTGAGTCCCTTTCGCAGCAGAGCGCCTCGCCCGCGAATATCTTAAACGGCCTGAATCATCTGATCTGCAAACGTCTGCGCGAAGGGGATTTTATTACAGCGGTCATCGCCTTTTTCGAATACGGAGAAAATTCCTTAACCATTGCACGCGCCGGGCACAATTGGCCGCTGTATTACTCCTCTCAAACCAAAACAATTGCACCCCTGAAGACCAAAGGTGTGTGCCTCGGCATTGACAGGGACATGGGGTTTTCTTCATGTCTCGAGGAAAAATCCATACTGGTTAAAAGCGGGGATGTGCTGCTACTTTACTCCGACGGGTTAACCGAAGCCATGAATTCAAACCACCACCTGTTTGATCAGTCCCGTCTGGAATCGGCCCTGAAAGAAAGCGCACATTTTCCTGCAGAAAAAATCGTCGAACGCATCACCCTGCGGCTGGATGAATTCGTCCAATCCGAAGAGCCTCACGACGATGTCACGATGGTGGCCATAAAGGTAAAATAGCATTTGGCAAAGAAATTCATATCGTATCAGCAGCGTGGTAAACAAAGCGGCTTTTTTAATATTTTCTATACCATGATGTCCATCCGCCTTATGGTCTGACTGATTCTTCTTCAGCACCGGCTTTTTCTTCATTCTACATTATCGGTCCGATCTAAAAAATTTTCACCGGCACCCTGAATTACTGCAT
>JASFIX010000430.1:0-4445 GCA_050122435.1 Desulfobacterales bacterium | reverse complement strand
TTCACAGATGCAGTTGTTTTTTGTACGGACTGCGCCTTCAAAGGTTTGTTCGATTGAACCGCTTGCGACTTGCTTGCTTTAGCCAGCGATGAATTTTCAGGCGACGCTTCTAAGGTCTTTTCCCCCAGATCTGTTCTACTTTCCTGGGGCTTAATAAGTTTAGATTTTTCCTTGGGAGAAGCTTTTTTCAATACGACCAGGGGCTGGGGGAGATCGCTGGTCTGTTGAGGGGCTGACGTTTCCGGCAAGATTTTTTTGGTAATAATAATCGGCTGGTTCCGGGATTTGGATCGGGTGAGATACCTCAAGGGGCTGTAATGCCAGACACCGTAAAGCGTCAAGAGAACGAGCCCAACGGCACTCAGCCAGAATACGGTTTTTCGTTTCATTTTTCAATTTCCGCTGTTTAGAGGTGGGGCAAGATTGATGGCGCTCTCAGCACTATGGTTTTATACCTTAATGCGGTACAATTTTCAAGGTCCAAAAATTCATCATTTCGTGTCTCTGGCTTCTTGCTCCTTGCTGCTGGCCAGAAACCAGAAGCCAGTGACCAGAAGCATGAGCCTTTGAACCTTTGAACGCTGAACCCTTGAACCGAGTGACGTTAGCGTTTGCGGAGGCTGTGGTGGAGGGAACACAACACGGGAACCATGATCAGCGTCAGCAAAGTGGCGAATCCCAGTCCGAAGATGACCGCCACAGCCATGGGACCCCACCACTGGGAAGATTCACCGCCAATGTCCAGACCGAATTTGCGAAAGTCAAAGCTGATACCTGTTGCCATGGGAAGCAGCCCCAGGATGGTGGTGATGGCCGTCAGCATCACCGGACGAAAGCGCACCGATCCGGCGCGTAGCAGCGCTTCGGTTGAAGAAAGACCTTTGGCCAGCAGTTGGTTGATGTAGTCGATTAAGACGATGGCGTTGTTGACCACGACCCCGGCCAGGCTGATCACGCCGATACCGGTCATGATAATACCAAAAGCGGTTCCGGTGACCAGCAGCCCGATAAATACCCCTATCAATGAAAACACGACCGATGCCAGAATAATCAGAGGTGTGATCAGGGAGTTAAACTGGGTTAATAGGATCAGCAAAATTATGGCAATGCAGGCAAAAAACGCCTTGCTTAAAAATGTCTGGGCCTTGGTCTGCTCTTCTTGCTCGCCGGTAAACCGGTAATGGTATCCTCTGGGCCAGCTGATCTGTTGTGCCAGGCGTGCATCGATGTCTCTAATGATGTCATTGGCCAGGCGGCCGGATACATCACCTGAAATGGTAACCACCCGTTTTTGATCCAGCCGCATGATGGCGCCGATGCCGCTGCCCAGAGAAACGTTGGCCAGACTCGTCAAAGGAATCGGCTCACCCATCGGGCCGGAAACCGTAATGCGTTTAAGACCTTTTATGGATTTGCGATCGCGTTCGGGCAGGCGCGCAATAATGTCATATTCGTCTTTGCCCTCGCGGTACACACCGGCTTTAACTCCGTTGATGGCCGATTTGACCGTATAGGCGATGGTATAGGTGTCCAGTCCCATGAGGGCCGATTTTTCTTTGTCGACCCGCACCCGGATTTCGGGCTTACCTTTGACGAAGTTATCTTTTAAATCCACCAGCCCGGGGATGTCCTTGATGATCTTGCGCGCGCGAGCTGACAATTCACCCAGCATGTTGATATCTTCACCGGATATTTCGATATTGATCGGCGGACCGGTGGGCGGGCCTTCTTCTTCTTTTTCCACCTGCACCTCGGCGCCATGGATGGTCTTTAAAATTTTATGCCGCACCTCATTTACGATCTCCGATGAGGGCCGGGAGCGATCGTGAAAATCCTTAAAGTCCAACACGACCCGGCTGATATGCGTGCCGGTACCGCCCTGGGAAAAGGGGTCTCCACCGATGGCACCGATGTTTGAAATCACATAGCGGATGTCTTTATACTCGGAGACTATTTTTTCGATGCGCACCACCAGCTGATCGGATGTGTCCAGATTGGTGCCTTCCGGCGCCTTGACATTGACATAAGCGCGGCGTGGCTCGGTTTGCGGAAAAAACTCAGTACCTTTGCCGAAAAAGGCAAAGGCCAGTGCGGCCATGACCAGACCCACCACCGCAGATAAGACCACCACCCACCGATGCCGCAAAGACCATTTGAGCAAAAACAAATAGACCCGTTTGATCATCGGATCTTTGTCTTTGGAGGCTCTGGTGGGATTGTTGATTTTAACCCGCTGATAGCGGGCCGAAAGAACCGGATTGATCACCAGCGCCACGAACAAAGATGCACTCAATGCCATAATCAGCGTCTGGGGCAGATACCCCATGAACTCACCCATGATGCCCGGCCAGAACAGCATGGGCGAAAAGGCCCCCAGGGTGGTCAGGGTTGAGGTAATCACCGGCCAGGCCACCTGGTCGGTTCCCATGCGGGCCGCCTCTTCACGGGATTCGCCCTGCTGCATATGCCGGTAGATATTTTCTACAATCACAATGCCGTTGTCCACCAGCATGCCCAGCGCCAGGATTAAGGAAAACAGCACGACCATATTCAAGGTGACGTTGAATCCGGTCAGCAGTGAAAATGTGATGAACATGGAATAGGGGATCGCCAGGGACACAAAAATAGCGGATTGGCCGCCGATAAAAAAGAAAATAACCGCCAATACCAGTATCAGCCCGGAAATAATGTTGTTTTCCAGATCCGCGACTAACAGTCGCACATCATTGGACTGGTCGGCGGTGAGATCGATTTGCAGGGTTTGCGGCAGCTCCGGTCGCATGTCGTTGACCACGCGTTTGACTTCATCGGTGACACGCACGATGTTTTCGCCGCTGCGTTTGAGGACCCCGATGGAAACACTTTTTTGACCGTTGATGCGGCTGCGGGTCAGCTGATCTTTGTGTGCATCTTTGATAGTGGCAATATCCCGCAGATAGACCGGTTTACCATCACGTACGAAGGCAACGATGGAAAAAATTTCAGACGGATGTTGGAAGTCCTCCGGAACCCTTACCAGGTATTTGCCCTCGCCGATATCCATGCTTCCACCGGGCATGTTGACATTGCTGTTGGTTACCGAGGCGACAATGTTGGAAAAAGGAACGTTGTAGGCGCGCACGCGATCCAGGTCGAATTCCACATGGATTTCGCGTTCCAATCCGCCGGTTAAGCGCGCTTCCAGAACCCCGGGAATGGATTCAAGCCGATCCTGCATGTCTTCGGCTAAATTCTGCAGGCGTCGCAGGCTGAAAGGTCCTGACAATATGACCCGGATGACCGGCATGTCTGAAAAATTAACTTCTTTGATGACGGGATCATCCTGCAGCTCGGCCGGCAGATCGCCTTCGGCCTGGTCCACCTTGTCCCTGACCTTCTGCAGGGCATCATCAAGGTCGACCTTGGGCATGAACTTGATGGCCACCGTGGAAATGCCCTCAGCCGAGGTGGAACGGATTTCTTCAACGTCATCAATACCCTTAAGCTTGCGCTCGATGGGAATGGTGATGAGTTCTTCCATGTCTTCGGGCGACACGCCTTCATAGGTGGTGGTGACAAACACATAAGGGATGGTGATATCCGGAAAGGACTCCCGCGGCAGGGTGGCATAGCTGTACAGACCGGCGATCACAATGATAACCAGCAGCGCCAGGACCGTTATCTGCCGCTTGAGAGCAAGTCGATTGAGAATCATTGCACCATCACCTTTATTCCGTCTTCCACTTCGGTATGCCCTTTGACGATCAAATGATCGCCGACATTCAAGCCCTCGGTGATTTGCACCCGGTCGCCCTCAATCACCCCGATCGAAACGGTGCGCGATTGGGCCACACCGTCTTTTTCGATAAAAACCAGGCGTTCACCGCCTTTATCCACCAGGGCAAAAAGCGGGGCCACCAGGGCATCGGTAATTATCCGCCTAACAAAGGCCACCCGGGCAATCATGCCGGGCCGAATGTCGCCAAAAGGATTATCAATCAGGGTGCGGACCAGAAAGGTCTTGGTGGCCGAATCGGCTTTAAAGGCCACAAAATCAACCTTGCCGTTCAACTCGCGTTCCGGAAAGGCATCGATTCGAACCGGTGTTGTTTGACCTTCGAGCACGAAACGAATATCGAGCTCCGGTACCCGGACATTGATTTTAATGCGGTCGATATTGACGATATCGGCAATCGGCTTGCCGGTGTCGATAAACTCACCGGCATCCACATACAGATGATTGATGATACCGGTGATGGGGGATCGCGGAAAGCCATGATTATATTTTACTTTGATCTGTTCTAAATCGGTGGCCGCCAGTGTGCGCTGGGTCGAGCTCTGATCGAGCTCTTCTTTAGCGATGATTTTGCGTTCATAAAGCCGCCGGCGCCGCTGGTAAAGGTCATCGGCGAGTTTAAACTGGGCTTCGGCATGATCCAGGGCGGCTTTGAGTGCCGATACGTCGA
>JASFIX010000429.1:0-4458 GCA_050122435.1 Desulfobacterales bacterium | reverse complement strand
GATCACGCGATTCAGGTCATCGATACGATCGAATCTTTTCGGGATATTATTTCGGGTGTGATGGATCTGTATATGTCAACGATGAGCAATAAAATGAATGAAGTCATGAAAGTTTTGACAATTATGGCCACCATTTTTATTCCGCTGACATTTGTGGCCGGCATCTACGGGATGAATTTTAAGTTTATGCCAGAGCTTGAGTGGAGGTGGTCTTACCCGCTGCTTTGGGCTCTGCTGGTCCTTATTTTTTTCGGCATGATGGTTTATTTCAAACGCAAAAAGTGGTTGTAACAATTCGAAAATTCAATATCATTCGGAGGAATCATTCCCAAACGAACTTTTTGCAATTTCGTATGAAAAATTGGCTCAACTTCGTATTGCAGCCTTTTTCATATGAACGTCTGGATTTATCCGTAATTCCTTGGCGCAGGTCCCGCCTCAAAAGTCATTCTAACATTTAATGGGGTTGCCTCTTTCATATTGATGATTAGTCTTCTTGTTTAAATATTGTCACAATTTGAAATAGCAGCCTGATTTTACATTTAATATTTCAATCCCAATTCTTAAGGCGAATTATGATGACACCGGAAATAACGCTCGTGCTGATTATTCTAATCGTTGCCGTTATTCTTTTGATAACGGAATGGATCACCATGGAGGTCACCGCCCTGTTGTCGCTCGGAGCAGTTACCCTAACCGGCCTGGTAACACCGTCTCAAGCCCTGGCAGGGTTCAGTAATCCTGCCGTCGTCACGGTCTGGGCGGTCTTTATTTTAAGCGGAGGCTTGACCCGGACCGGGGTTGCCAATGCCATCGGGGACTTTGTGTTGAGGTTGGCGGGCAAAAAAGAAACCCGCATGATGGTCGTTATTATGATCAGTGCCGGAGTAATGTCTGCCATAATGAATAATGTGGCCGTGGCGGCGTTGATGCTTCCGGTGGTCATGGATATTGCCCGCCACACGGGAAGCCCACCGTCTAGGCTCCTGATGCCGCTGGCATATGGGAGCCTGCTGGGGGGGTTGACGACGCAAATCGGGACACCGCCCAACATCCTTGTCAGTGAAGCCTTGCGGGAGGCAGGGTTAAAGTCATTTACCTTTTTCGATTTTACGCCTGTGGGCCTGGCGATTATGCTCTGCGGCACTGCATTTATGGTTATCATCGGCCGTCGTATTTTGCCGCAGCGCGATGTTGCCAAAGAATTAACCCGCAATAAAACCATCGATTGGGAAAGTCAACCCGACATTGACGAGCAGTTATTCAACATCCGCGTTCCGCGCGATTCGATGCTCATAAACAAAACACTGGCGGAAAGCCGGTTGGGTTCGACACTGGGATGGAATGTGGTCGGCATTATTCGCAACAACCAAATAAAATCGGCTCCGGGACCTTCCGAAATCCTGCAGGCCGGTGATCAGTTGACAGTGGAAGGTTGCATTGAAAATCTGCGGGAACTGAAAAACTGGCAACAGTTAATTGTCGATGAAGGTGGAATTGATATCCAGGAGCCCTACTCAGGGAATATCAAAATTGGAGAAATAACCCTGGCGGGAAATTCCCCATTTATCGGCAAGACGCTCAATTCCATCGGCTTTCGCGGCCGTTTCGAAGCCAATGTGCTGGCGATTCGGCGAAGCAGCGGCGTCAGGCGCACCAATCTCCAGGACATCCCTTTGGAACGAGGGGATGTGCTTCTGGTTGCCGGGCATCATGAACGTCTGGAGAATTTTACAGATACTTCCGGATTCGAGCAATTCAGATTCGTTTCACGATCTGAGCTCATCGACGTTTACCATTTACACGAACGTCTGATGATCATGACAGTACCACCGGATTCAGCCATGGTTGGAAAAACCTTGAAAGAAAGCCGGTTGGGGGAAAGCCTCGGCAGCCGGGTTCTGGGGATTTTGCGGGGCAACAAGCCGATTCAGATGCCGGAACCCTGGGAAACATTGCAGGCAAATGACCGGTTGGTGATCGAAGGACGTCTTTCGGATTTTGAAATTTTGCAAGAGCTTGAAAAACTGGTCATCGAACGAAGGACCCGCCCGGACATCAAGGCGCTGGTTTCGGGCAATGTCGGGCTGGTGGAAACTATTCTTTCACCCCAAACAACGCTGGCCGGAATGACGCTGCGCCAGCTGAATTTCCGTGAAAAATACGGTTTGAGTGTACTCGCCATATGGCGTGAGGGAAAGGTCTACCGGTCCAATTTGCGGGATATGGCTTTGCGTTTCGGTGATGCCCTGCTTCTGCTGGGTCCCCAGAATAAATTACAAATGCTGGGTGGTGAGCCTGATTTTATTGTGTTGACGGGAACCGCCCAGGAAGAGCTGCGGCTGGAAAAAATGAAATTTTCAATTCTAATTATGGTCGCGGTCTTACTTCCGGTCTTCTTGGGGTGGGTTCCGATATACATCGCTGCCGTCATCGGTGCGGCCTTGATGGTTCTTTTCGGCTGCCTCTCGATGGACGAGGCCTATCGACAGATTGAGTGGAAGGCCGTCTTCCTGATCGCCGGATTGCTGCCACTGGGGACCGCGCTGGATCAAACCGGAGCCGCCAGGATGATTGCCGAGGGCGTTGTCACCTTTGTCGGTCCATTTGGGCCGCGAGCGGTAATGCTGGGCCTGGTGGCGCTCACCTTTATGGCGACCTGCTTTGTGCCGACAGCCGCGCTGGTGGTGCTCATGGCGCCGATCGTTTTAAGCACTTCAGCAAATATGGGCATGGCTCCCCATGCCCTGCTGATGGCAGTTGCCATGGCGGCATCGGCCAGTTTTATGACACCCATTTCGCACCCCGCCAATATTCTAGTGATGGGGCCGGGAGGCTATCGATTTATGGATTATTTCAAGGTCGGCGGGCTATTAACGCTGGTTGTTCTGATTGTTATACTATTTATCCTGCCGCTTTTTTGGCCGCTTAAGCCTTAAGATCAGGTTTCAGGTTTCAGGTGTCAGCAAACAGATGACGAAAAGCGAAATCAGGTAATCCGCGCGTCATCAACTTCGTTGTCCTGACACCTGACACCTGAAACCTATTCTTTACCGCTCATATCTTCCTTAAAATCCGCTATGACGGGTTCGATACCCGCGAGTCGATCGATTCGGGCAATATGAATCACCGCATCGCCCTGATGCGCAAGCGGTAAATTCAGCCGGCCGATGACCATTCCCGACACTGGAGATTTGATCGCTACTTCATGGCCGCCGAAAGGATCTGCAATTTCTCCGATTTTTTTGTTTTCACTTACTCTCGCGCCGAGGGGGACATTCATGTGCAAGATACCGGATGCCGGTGCACGGATCCAGGTGGTGGTATCGGCGATCAGCGGTTCGATTACCTTTTTGCGTGCCCGACTGGGTCTGAGCATCCCGATGGTTTCCATGACCGACAAAATGCCGCGGACTCCAGCCCGAATGCCGACCTCGTTAAAGCGTAATGCCTCACCAGCTTCGTATAGCAGAAAGGGGATGCCTTTCTCGGCCACCGCCTGGCGCAAGGAGCCATCGCGGGTGCCGGCATTAATAATAACCGGAACTCCGAAAGCCTCCGCCAGCCGCAGTGTATCCGAATTCTCTATGTTCGCACGAATCTGTGGAAGGTTGGTACGGTGGTTGGAACCGGCGTGTAAATCGATACCGTGGGTGCTGTTGACGACGATCTCGTCCATAAAAATGTCCGCCAGCTGGGATGTCAGGGAGCCTTTTTCTGAGCCCGGAAAAAAGCGATTGAGATCGCGGCGATCGGGGGAATAGCGCGACTGCTTGAGGAATCCGTATACATTTACCACCGGTACCGCAATCAGGGTGCCGCTGAGTTTTCTAATTTTTTTGAGTTTCATCAGCCGCCGGATGATCTCAGTGCCAATGATTTCGTCTCCGTGAATGGCGGCACTGACAAATAAGTGCGGCCCTTCTTTTTTGCCGTGAATGACGTGAACCGGCATCGTCATTTGGGTGTGGGTATACAGGCGCGCCACCGGAATATGGATCGTGGCTTGCTGGCCGGGCTTTATTTTTGAACCCGCGATGGATACCGATGCTCGCATTAACCTTTGCCTCTGGTTCGGGTCTTTCCGGGCCCGGCGTTTTTTTCGATGTATTCGATAATCATACCCGCAACATCTTTACCGGTGGTTTTCTCGATGCCCTCCAATCCGGGTGAAGAATTCACCTCCATTATGACCGGCCCGTGATTGGATCGAAGCATGTCGACACCGGCAACCCTCAGTCCCATGATTTTTGCAGCCCTGACCGCTGTAGAACGCTCTTCCGGTGTGATACGGACTTTTTGCGCACGACCGCCGCGATGCAGGTTGGACCGGAATTCCCCCTGAGGTCCTTTGCGCATCATGGTGGCAACAACTCTATTCCCGATGACCAGGCAGCGAATATCGGTACCGCTGGACTCTTTGATAAATTCCTGCACCAGGATATTGGCTTTTAGACT
>JASFIX010000428.1:0-4468 GCA_050122435.1 Desulfobacterales bacterium | reverse complement strand
GATCTTCTCGTGGTAATGAGCACGGGTGCTTATGGATTCGTGATGTCTTCCAATTACTGTTCGCGCCCTCGGGTTGCGGAAGTGATGGTCAAAAATAATCAATACCATGTGGTGAAGGAAAGAGAAACTTACCAGGATCTGGTGAAGGGCGAAAGCATACCGTCATTCATGGCATAGCGCATAGGGCATAGGGCAAAGCGTTAAAACGCGTAAATAAAATGAAACGTTATGCGCCATGCGCTGTGCCCTTTGCCACAGAATACGCCTCGGCAGAATCCATTGAAAATTATGCACAGAGAAACTATGAACTCGATACCCTTTTATAAAATGAGTGGGGCCGGCAATGATTTTATTATTATCGATAACCGCAATCAGATTGTTGCCGATACGGAATTGAATAGCTTCATTACCCGTGTCTGCCGGCGAAAAATGTCGGCCGGCGCCGACGGCTTGATTTTAATCGAGGCTTCCGACAAATATGATTTTCGCTGGCGGTTTTTTAATTCCGACGGCAGCAATGCCGAAATGTGCGGTAATGGCGCCCGCTGTGCCGCGCGTTTCGCTCACGTCAACGGTATTGCGGGAACCCGCCTGTCTTTTGAAACCGAAGCCGGTGTGGTCAGCGCCCAGATTAATGAGGGCCGCGTTAAGGTAAAGATGCCGGATCCTTCAGACCTTAAATTGGCGTATCCGTTGAAACTTTCGGATCGCTCAATGGAAATCAGCAGTATCAATACCGGTGTTCCTCACGTCGTCGTTCTGGTGGAAGGGGTTGCTGATTTAGATGTGGTCACCCTGGGCCGTGAAATTCGCTTTCACAAGGCATTTGCGCCAGCCGGAACCAATGCAAATTTCGTCCAGCGCATTGAAGGCAGCGCCATTGAGATCCGTACTTATGAAAGGGGGGTTGAAGACGAAACTCTGGCTTGCGGAACCGGGGCGATTGCCAGTGCGATTATTTCAGCCAGCCGGTTTAAAATGAATTCGCCGGTAGATGTCAAAACCCGCAGCGGCGTGTTTCTGACCATTCATTTCGAAGCCGCAGACGGCCAATTTAATGAAATCTATATGGAAGGTGATGCCCGTATCATCTATACCGGTGAACTTCAACCGGACGCCTGGCAATAAGGGTTGCGATTGAAATGATAAAATAGTGGAATCATGGAATGTTGGGTCTCTGAATGTTCGCCGCAATGTGTGAGCGGGCTTCTTCAAATTAACCCATTCTCCTATGATTCCAGAATTCCAATATTCCAGATCGTTATGAATCCGTAACGAATCTTAAAATAGAACAGGCGGCCCCTATAACAAATCTATCCGATGCAAGACCTGCACATTACATACATTTCGGCCGGCTCCAACATGGGTGATCGGCTGCAGAATTGCCGAAAGGGGATCGAGGCACTGACCGAGGCCGACAATTCCAGAATCCTCGCGCAATCTCGCATTTATAAGACCGAACCGGTGGATTACAAAAATCAAAACTGGTTTGTCAATATGGTGGTCAAACTTGAAACCGCGCTTGATCCGTTTCAATTGCTGGATCATATTGAACATATCCAGCGGGCCGCCGGACGTATAACAGACTCGATTCGGTTTGGTCCCCGGATTCTGGATCTGGATATTATTTTATATGATGATCGCATCATCGAATCAGAACGCCTGGTGGTGCCGCATCCCCGCATGCACAAAAGGCGCTTTGTGTTAAGGCCGATCTGTGATATAGATCCGGCAGTCATTCATCCGGTATTAAAACAGGAAGTGCAAATTTTGCTGGGGCAACTGGGAGCAGAAGAGCAAGAGGTGATCGAATATAAATGATTAAATTTTTAATTCTTTTCGTGGTCGGGTATTTGTTATACCGTGCTATGAAATCATGGATGTTTCCGGACACCCGCTCCGCAAAAAACGTTTCCGGTCAGACAACCGGTCAGATCGATGATGTCATGATTAAAGATCCGTTTTGCCAGGCCTACTTTCCCCGGCGTGATGCCGTTCATTTAAATCTAGACGGCAGTGATCTCTATTTTTGCAGTAAAAAATGTCGTGATCAATATCTGAACAGCCAATCTAAAGAGAATTAATGCCAGGCAATTAAATTCATGCAAAAATTTCAAAATCTATTCAGTGGTCCCAACCAGCTGACCCTGTTCCGTATTGCAGCGGTGCCGGTCATTATTGTTCTATTGCTTTTTCCCAACAGGATTTGCACTTTTATCGCCGCACTTTTCTTCAGCGCCGCGGCGATTACCGATTATCTGGACGGTTTTTTAGCTCGCAAAAGGGGGCAGGTAACCACGCTTGGAAAGGTGATGGACCCGGTTGCCGATAAACTGCTGGTTTCATCGGCCTTTATCATGTTAGCCTCTCTGGGATGGCTGCCAGCCTGGATGGCATGTGTTATTATCGGTCGAGAGCTGGCCGTCACCGGTTTGCGCAATATTATTGCCGAAAAGGGTGAAGACCTGTCGGCATCGAATCTGGGGAAATACAAAACCGGCTTTCAGATTGCGGCCATCATTCCTTTAATGATCCACTTTCCTTTTTTTGGCCTTAATGTGCAGGTCATCGGTAATTTATTTCTATGGGGGGCGTTGATTTTCACCATCTGGTCGGGCCTGGATTATTTTATCCGATCCAGAAGTCTTTTACAAGGATGAGCGGATGAGCTTTTTTGTTGACAAAGTATTGTTTTGTGACTAAAAGTTAACGTTTACAAGAGCGGGAATAACTCAGTGGTAGAGTGCGACCTTGCCAAGGTCGAAGTCGCGGGTTCAAATCCCGTTTCCCGCTCCATTTTTTTAGGCGGCATAGCCAAGTGGTAAGGCAGCGGTCTGCAAAACCGCAATTCGTCGGTTCGACTCCGACTGCCGCCTCCAATGATATCAAGGGGTTAGGTGCATCGACCAGCCCCTTTTTTATTTTATTACAATCCGACGGTTGTCTTCTTTCCCTTACTTACTTCGCTATGGCGATGCCCTGCTTCTTGATCAAAAACGGTCAGTTTCAGAGAAATTCATGTGTCAAAAGGTTGCTGTCGTGGCTCATTTATTTCAATAAAAATATAATTATATAATAATATAAATAAAGATTTATATAAAGCTTAAATTAAATTTAACTTTGGGCGTTGTTTGTCCTGGGATATTCGCTTTATATCTGTAAAATTGCGATATTTGGGTTTCTCTGAATATATCAGTACCCAGCTAAAATAGTTTACTATTTGTCACGTAGGCCATCTAATAGTTTAGTAATAGGAAATTCCATCCGCAGTAATAAGTCTTCTTTTCCGATTTCAAACGTTTTATAATTTATTATAAACTACGTATATATCTTATTTCATCTGGAAATATCAAATGACCTGTTAATGTGCGTTACCTTCCAATATCAAAGATTAGATTTCTGCAACTTATCAGTACTTTTAAGCTTTTGAATAACCTGTGATATCTATTTCATATCTGAAACGTTTTTCAAAAGTCAGTACATTCTTCGCAAATTACAATCAAAATGGTAAAAGATTGATTGACATTTTTACGGACAAATTATAACTTAGTAAATACGATAGATTTATACAGGCGAAATTACACCAATTTCTGTTTTTAACGTTATTTTAGCGAGGAAAAATGCGACTAACCCAAAGTGAAATTATCCAAATTTTAAGAAAACGGGCAGGTCTGAACCAGGCTGAGCTGGGATCTAGGGCTTTTAAGACGACCCCAGATTCGGGACGGACGAAAATCAAAAATATCGAACTGGGAAAACAACGCGCAAGTGAGGATGATCTCAGATGCATTGCTGAATGTCTGGATGTGCCCGCAGAACAACTTCAACCGCCGGCACAAAACCAAAATTCAACCCCTGTGCAATATAACGGTGGTATCCGGATATCTCAAAAGATTGTTGACATGTTTCCGGATTTGCGTGAATATCTGGGGATGCTGGAAAACGCAATCCGGATAGACGATTCAGACTTGATAGCGTATCTATCCAAAAAGATTGCCGATATTTGGCGGGATGGCCCAAAATTGGGAGCGCAATCTTCAGCAAGAATCATCACAACCTCAGAAGAAAAGGCGAATCGTGGCTGATAAATGTGAAACCGTTGCCCACAAACGTGATTATTATCTTCAAATCATGCAAAAGGCACAAGAGCTTAATGATCAGCCATTAATCAATCTTATTCTAAAAAAGCTGGCTCACCTCGGTCTATCAAACGCCTTTTCCACAACCAGCGGCTGCACCATTATTCCATTTCCCACCCAACCGTATTCAACCGAGCTCAAAGAATATGAGTCACCGAGCTGGTGGATGCTTGTTAAACTCACATTAGCCATACCGGGAAGCCTTGTTGGTCTCATTCTACTCGCATATTACAGAATGTAAGCCTGTGGGTTTTGATTCTGTTTCGTTTTACCCCATTCTTGTCAGCGCTTCAGATTTTTTTGATCGACGACACTATTTTTTTTCCATT
>JASFIX010000427.1:0-4482 GCA_050122435.1 Desulfobacterales bacterium | reverse complement strand
GCTTGCTGCCTTCTTTGCCGATGATGATGCCTTTCTGGGAATCGCGCTCGAGGTGAATGGTGGCCTCAATTTTAACCAGTTTTCCGTTTTTTTCTTCTTTAAATGAATCCACTGTTACCGCTGTGGCGTAAGGGATCTCTTCACCGGTGAGCCGGAATACGCTTTCGCGAATCATCTCAGCGGCAATAAAGCGTTCGGGCAAATCAGTTAATGCATCTTCGGGAAAATACGGTGGTCCCTGGGGCAAAAAATTTTCCATTGCTTCGATCAGCTCTCCGATCTGGGTGCCTTCGGTAGCCGATATCGGAACGATGACGTCAAAGTGGTATTCAGTCGACCATTTTTTAATCAGTGCCAGTAAATCTGTTTTTTCGATCAGATCTATTTTGTTGAGAGCGATTATCACCGCGCGTTTCTGATTCTGAAGCCGTTTGGCCAGGAAATATTCAGAGGTTAGATCCGGATTGGCCGCATCCAGCACAAAAAGAATCATATCCGCATCCCCGATAGCTGAAAGGGCTGTATCCACGATCCGCAGATTGAGGGTATCTTTGGCTTTAAATATTCCCGGTGTATCAATGAAAACCATCTGGACATCGGGCCGGTGTACAACGCCCAGAATGCGATTGCGCGTGGTCTGGGGCTTTTTGGAGGTGATGGAAATCTTTTCACCCAGCATGCGGTTAAGCAGTGTGGATTTACCCGCATTGGGCGCGCCTACAATGGCCACATAGCCGGATTTGAAGTTTTCGTATTTGTCGGTGGTGTTGGACATTTTATTTTTAGACAGGATTTACAGAATTAACTGGATATTTTCGTCACTTTCCAGAAGAAAGTGACGAAACTCAATCCGCCTGCGGCGGAAAACATATTTTAGATGCTAACTCAAAAATGCATATGATAGCATTCCTCAATTTTATTTATTTTAGGCACTTATAACTTTTCAGCACCTTTGAAGCTTTTCACTTTATCTTCGAAGATGAGCTGCTAGTTTTGAGCTGCTTGTAGTTTTCTTATCAAAAAAGATAAGGGTTATACAAGGCCTGCAAATGTGTGAGCGCGGGAAAGACAGTTTTTAGTGGATAACCGGATTATCTTCGAGGTCAACTAAGGATAAAATCGCATTCCAGAGGGGGTCTCTGCCGCGGCGGGTTTTGGCCGAAAACAGAATAAAATCTTCTTTATCCATTTCAAGGGTCTGTGCGATCAGATGATGTTGTTTGGCCAGTTTGTTTTTAGACAGTTTATCGGTTTTGGTTAAAACCGGAATGCCGGCGATAGAATAATGGGCAAGCCAGCCGAGCAGGTTTAATTCCTCCTGGCGCGGGGTGCGCCGGATATCCATGATGACCACCACTGCTTTTAAGGTCTTCCGTTTTGAAAGGTAGGTTTCAATCATCGGCCCCCATTTCTTGCGGATAGATACCGGAACTTTTGCGTACCCATACCCGGGCAGATCAACAAAGCCCACTTGCCGGTTGATATCAAAAAAATTGATGAGCTGGGTGCGGCCGGGGGTCGAGCTGGTTTTTACCAGGCGTTTGCGGTTGACCAGGGTATTGATCAGACTGGATTTGCCTACATTTGAGCGGCCGGCAAAGGCGATCTCCGGCAGCAGCGCCTGTGGATACTGGGCGGGCTTTGTGGCGCTGGTGACAAATTCGGCGGACTTAATAATCATGCTAGTGGGTATTGGGTATTCGGTATTAGTTAATCGAAAGTTCGAACGCCATGCCCCATGCTCTATGCGCTATGCAGGATTTGAATGCCCGAAAATTTTAAATGCGCGATTCAGACCGTTAACCCCGGTCTTCAAGGTACTTTTCCAGCCGATCCATGCCTTCTTCGATATTTTCCAGGGAATTGGCGTAGGAAAATCTTAGATAGCCTTCACCGTTTTGGCCGAAATCAATTCCGGGGCTGACGCCGACATGGGCTTTTTCCAGAATGTCGAAGGCCAGTTTATAGGAGTCGCCCGAGACGTGTTTGGCATTGGCAAAGACGTAAAAGGCACCGGTGGGCTCTACCGTAATGCCAAGTCCCAATTCTTTTAGACGGCTGATCATAAACAGGCGCCGCTCGTTATAAATTTTTTGCATGCGGACCACGTCGTCGCCGGCATATTTGAGAGCCGCAATACCGGCCTGCTGAACCATGGCGTTGGCTGAAATAAAAAAGTTCTGCTGCAGCTTTTGCATGGGGCGGATAAATGTTTTGGGTGCGATCACATAACCGAGACGAAGCCCGGTCATGGCAAACTGCTTTGAAAAACCATTGAGCACAAAGGCATGATCGGAAAACTCCAGAATCGAGTGCGCTTTGCCCTCATAGACCAGGCCATGATAGATTTCATCTGATACGATGTAAGGGCATTGCTCACATGTCGTCAGTTCGGCGATTTGCTGCATACGGTTGGCCGACAGCAGGTTTCCGGTCGGATTGGAGGGTGAATTGATGAATACGGCCCGTGTTTGCGGCGTGATTTTTTCCCGAATGACCTCGGGTCGATATTGAAAACCGTCTTTTTCATAGACCGGAATCGTAATCAACTTGCCATCTACAAACCGGATGAAATTTGGATAACAGGCATAATGCGGGTCTGAGATAATGACTTCATCGGCCTTTTCAAGCAGCGCTGAGAAAACCAGAAATATAGCCGGCGAGGAACCCGAGGTCACAATCACCTGATCCGGATCAAGCGCTACCTGGTATTGCTTTTGGTAATATTCACAAATGGCTTCCCGCAATTCGTAAAGGCCTAGACTGTGGGTATAATGGGTAAATCCGTCTTCAAGGGCCTTGCAAGCGGCTTCTTTGACGCAGGCAGGTGTATCAAAATCAGGCTCACCTACCTCCAGATGGATGATGCGGGCGCCTTCACGCTCTAATTCTTGGGCTCTTTCCAGCACATCCATCACGATAAAGGAGGTCAATTCTCTGGTGCGACTTGATTCCATCCAAATTTATCCTTTCATTAATGTCAGCCAAAAGGCATAAATCTAAACAGTATTGAACCGCAGAACACCACATGGCATAGGGCATAGGGCAGAGCGCATAGCGTTAAAAATTGAGGATTCATGCTTTTTTGTTTAAACGCTCTGCTCTATGCGCCATGCGCTATGCTATACATAGCGTAGGATACAGTCTAACGTACCAAGAGTTGCACATGAATAAAAAATTAAATGACTTTGTTGAGCGGATACTCGATAATCCCTTCCGCCCCATGCTTCAGCAGTTCGGGAATCAGATCGCGCACGGCCGCGGAACTGACCACAATTTCCACGGAGAACCATTTGGTGTTGTAAAGCGATGCCACGGTGGGCGCATTCAGACTCGGAAGCATGCGGATCACATCATCCATCTTTTCTTCAGGCACATTCATTTTGATGCCGACCATTTTTTCACCGTGAAGGGCCCCTTTGAGCAAAAGTGCAATTTGTTCTATTTTATGCCGTTTGGCTTTATTCCCCCAGGATTCGTGGTTGGCAATCAGCTGGGTATTGGTCTGCATGAGCTCATGAATCACCCGCAGGCCATGGGCCTTGATGGTGGCTTCGGTTTCGGTCACTTCCACCACCGCATCCGCCAGACCGGAAACCACCTTGGCCTCTGTTGCGCCCCATGAAAATTCAACGCTGACATTAATGTCACGATCTTTAAAATAGCGCCGGGTAAAATTCGTAATTTCAGTGGCAATTTTCTTGCCTTCGCAATCTTCAATCTTTTTAATCTTTGAATCATAAGGAACCGCCAGCACCCAGCGTGCCGGGCGGGAACTGACTTTGGAATACACCAGATCGCTGACCACATGGATGTCCGATTCATTTTCGGCGATCCAGTCCTTGCCGGTCAGTCCGGCATCCAGGGTGCCGTTTTCGACATAATTGGACATCTCCTGAGCCCGGCAGATGGCGCACTCAATGGTATCATCATTGATTTCAGGAAAATAGCTTCTGCCATTAATGTTAATATCCCATCCGGAGCGCTGGAACAGCGCAATCGTGGCGTTTTGCAAACTGCCTTTGGGAATTCCCAGTTTGAGTGGATTTTTCATTTACCGTAGATCTCCTTGGGGTCAAATACCGGTTCGCCGTTTATTTTTACGGCCCCGTCTTCGATTTTTTTATGAAAACAGCTGCGATGCCCGGTATGACAGGTTGCACCGCCAAGTTGTTCAATTTTTAAGAGCAGCGTGTCTTCGTCGCAATCGATACGGATTTCTTTTACAATTTGCTGATTGCCGGAAGTCTGGCCTTTGACCCACAGCTCCTGGCGGGTGCGGCTCCAATAGGTCGCCTTACCCGTATTCAGTGTGGTCTCCCAGGCCTGCTGATTCATAAATGCCAGCATCAGAACCTCACCGGTCTTGTAATCCTGGGCGATCACCGGAATAAGACCGCTCATTTTATCAAAGTTTGGTGTCATCATTTTTATAAAATCACATGTTGAAATTGTTCCCCATAGAGGGTAAACTAAAATTTT
>JASFIX010000426.1:0-4495 GCA_050122435.1 Desulfobacterales bacterium | reverse complement strand
GATTTTCAGCCCCATTTGTCAATTGTGGATCTTTTGTTTAACTGCGGTCCGGAGAGCATGGAAATGATCAGAAGCGCCAATGAGGGCTCATCTTGATTTTGGATTTTGGAATTTAGATTGCAGATATAATCTGTCCAGAACTTAATGATCAGCAATTTAGCCTGATATTAAATCCAAAATTCGAAATCTAAAATCTAAAATATAAATAGCTCCATTACTCCGGTAACAAGATGGCCATCAAGTATTTCAAACCATTAATTTTAGGGAACCCCGGACTCATTTAGAGGGATCTATGCAAAAAGCGACAATTCTGGCAATCGGAGCGCATCCAGATGATATCGAATTTGGCTGCGGCGGAACTATTATCAAGTATACCGAAAGAGGCCACCGATTATTCCTGCATATTATGACCGAAGGTGGTTTTGGAGCTGAAACTACAACACGGATTCAAGAACAGGAAGCCTCCAAAGCGATTCTGGGAGCCAGGGATATCTTCTGGGGCGGGTATGAGGATACCCACCTTGTTGTGGACATTGAACTCATCGGGAAAATTGAAAGTATTATTAAAAAAGTAAAACCGGATTTTATTTTCTGCAATTTTCCTGATGATACGCACCAGGATCATCGGCATCTGTCACAGGCGGTCATGTCCGCTACGCGATACATCCGCAACGTTTTATTTTACGAGGGTCCTACAACCCAAAATTTCAAGCCTCATGTTTTTGTGGATATCTCCGATACGCTCGACAAAAAAATAGAAGCCCTCAAGGCCCATAAGTCACAGGTGATGAAAACCAACATCGAGGATCTTTCAATTGTGGAAGTCGCCCGCTCCAGTGCAAATTTTCGCGGCATTCAAGGGCGAGTAAAGTTCGCGGAAGCATTTCATAGCTTACGCCTCTTTATTAACATCTAAAATATATTAATTTTAGGCGGTTAGGCACTTCAAGCTTTCGGCATTTCTGCAAATAACCCGTATTGATTGAATATTTAAGGGAAATTTGAAAAAACAAGCTGCACCAAACTTGAAATACATACCTCACTCAAAGCCGACGCTGGGAGAAGAAGAGATAAAAGCTGTCGCGGCGGTTATCGAGTCTGGACATATTGCCGAAGGAGAGGTTGTCGCCAGGTTTGAGGAAACCTTTGCAGAAAAAATGGGTGTTCAACATGCAGTAGCGGTGAATTCCGGGACCGCAGCTTTGCATCTTGCCCTTCTGGCAATGGGGGTCGGTCCCAAGGATCAAGTCATAATTCCCAGTTATGTCTGTGCGGCCCTGCTACATGCGGTGCAATATACCGGGGCGCAACCTGTATTGGCAGATATAAATCCGCTGACCTATAATATCGATCCCGATGATGTCAAAAAGCGAATCACAAATCGGACTCGGGCTATCATTGTTCCACATATGTTTGGTCTGGCAGCCGATCTGGATCGACTCCTAAAATTGGATGTGCCCATCATCGAAGATTGCGCCCAAGCTGTGGGAGGGACCTATCATCAAAAACCAGTCGGAACATTCGGGGATGCCGCCATATTTTCCTTTTATGCCACTAAAATGATGGCAACCGGTGAAGGGGGAATGGTTACCTCTAATTCGCCTGAATTCATAGCGCGCATACGGGACTTGAAAACGTATGACGGGAAAACGGCTGATACCGTTCGCTACAATTATAAAATGACCGATATGCAGGCGGCATTAGGAGAAGTCCAGCTTGAACGTCTTCCTTATTTCATCACGCAGAGAAGAAAAATTGCCCGAAAATTCTGTGAAGATTTCACAATATTGAATATAAAGCTTCCACCCGAAACAGAGGATCACATCTATTACCGGTTTGTTATCGGCTTAGAAACCGACTGTGAAGGGTTTATGCGAAAACTTGCGCAAGAAGCGGTGGGGTGCGCGCGTCCGGTATTTTTGCCCGTTCACCGTCATTTGAAAAAAGATGGATATCCGGTTACCGATAAAGTCTGGGATACGTCTTTGTCCATCCCTATCTATCCTTCTCTCGACAACCGTGAAATCGAAAGGATAATAGACGGTTTTATTGGTGAATATGCAAAATACAACGGCTCTGCAAACAGTTGAGCTGCCGGGAAAATTTTGCCAGTATTTTGACAGTAATAATTCCTGACACGTTTGGGTCTTTATGATTTTATTATGTAATTTTAAACAGTTAAAACCCTTCCAAACCACCTACCATATGGCACGGAATGTGCAACCTGCAATAAGCGATGTGTTTTTGAATCCTGTTGATATTCAGAATTACGTATAATTTTAAATAAATTAAGAGCCTTATGACATCCGGTTCCTTCTTTAATGGCAACATTTATTAAAAAAATCCGGTATGTCAAAAAGGTTCTCAATACCTCGATAATTGTATAATTTTGACGTCCGCCCATGGTTGAAATTGTAAAAAACACAACCTCTAGCAACTATGTCGAGTCTGGTGCATTTCCCAACCGATCTATACGGGAAACTACCGGTTTCGAGGCAGTCGCTGGAAGCACAAAAAGGGAAGTTGAGAAAAGTCTAAAAATCCTGAACATAAATTTGTTTATTTATATTTCTTCGGTTGTTCTGGCATTTATTCTGTTTCTTCCTCAGGTGAGGGGATTATTCTTAGACGTTGGCTGGAGATGGGCCCATATCTTGTGCCTGTCATTTTCGCTTTCTTTTATTTTGAATCCGGTTTTCGCCAGAATTGCCAAAAAGTTCAAAATTCTCGACATTCCGGATGCCAGAAAACTTCACAAAGAAGCCACCCCTCTTCTGGGGGGTGCCGCTGTTTTTGTCGGTTTCAGTATCGCTCTTCTGACGAATGGAATTTTTTCCAAACCGATTGTGGTCATTCTGATTGCATCGTTGATCCTTTTCGGAATCGGTATCCTGGATGACATTAGGGAAGTATCTGCCGGTTTAAAACTTTTGACTCAATTGGCGTGCAGTCTGCTGGTGATGAGCAGCGGCGTTATCCTGCGGGTTTTGCCTGTGGATCTCGGTATCTTTGCAGCCATTGGAAATTCTCTTTTAACGTTGTTCTGGATTATCGGCATTGCCAACGCCATGAATTTTTTTGACGGCATGGATGGGCTGGCGGCTGGTCTGGGGGCGGTGATCTCATTTTTTCTGGGGGTGGTGGCCTTTCAAACCGGTCAGCCCTTTTTAGGATGGGTTGCAATTGCCATGCTGGGCGGTTGTCTGGGGTTTTTACCGTTTAATTTCAGACTTAAAAAACATGCAGCCATATTTTTGGGTGATGCCGGCAGTGTCGTGATTGGATTTATTCTCGCATGTGTGGCGGTTTACGGAGATTGGGCCCAGGGTAATCCGGTTGTGGCCCTGGTCTCACCGGTTTTGATTTTCTGGATTTTAATTTTTGACATGGTGCACATTACCGTTGACCGAATACTGACCGGCAAGGTTAAAAATTTCAAGCAATGGATAGAATATGTGGGCAAAGATCATCTGCACCACCGTTTAGCAAACGTCCTGGGCGGCAGGAAGCAAAGCGTGCTGTTTATCTATCTGCTCGGGGTGTGTCTGGGTACCAGTGCAGTGGTGTTACGTAATGCCAGGCCGACGGATGCCGTCCTGCTGATTATCCAGGCTTGCATAATGGTTGTGTTGATCACGGTTCTGGAAAGGCGTGGCCGGCTTGCGAATGGATCGCTGAAATCTAAAGGTTAGGAGATTGATATCGTGGTGCAATTCAGGGAAATTGAAACTAAGCCGCAGGCGCTAAAAGGAACGACTGTCGAAAAAAAGACCAAGTTAAGTTTTGCAAAGCTTGACGGGGATCTGCCCAAAAATAACCAAATCGGGGAACAGACCATACCTGATGAAAGCCGAAAGCTTCTCTATGAGGAGGCTTCATCATACATCGGTGAAGTCTTAAACGCGTTGCGCAGTCGCAAAGGTTTTTCGCTGGAAAAAGGGTTTGAGGTGATTCGAAAAATTGTTGCCGGAAACTCCCCCCTGGATCCGGTCCTCATCCTGGCGTTGCATCAGGATGACTTGCGCCGATATGTAACCCAGCATCCCGTCAATGTTGCCGTTTTCGCCATAAAAATGGCGGATCATCTCGGCTTTCAAAAATCGATACAGGTAGAGATCGGCATGGCGGGGTTACTACATGACGTTGGGATGGCTGTTGTTCCAGATAATATTCTTTATAAAAAAGGCAGGCTCGACAATGCCGAAGTGAAGATTTTTAGACAACGTCCCAATTTCAGTTCGAAAATTTTGCGGACGTTAGGTTCCGAGTATGCCTATCTGGCGGAGTGTGCGGCTCAGGTTTATGAGAGAATAGACGGTTCCGGCTACCCGCGCGGCCTGAAGGCAGATGAGTTGCATGAATACGCCCAGATCATCGGCCTGCTGGATATGTATGAGTCCCTGATTCACTCCAGGCCCCAAAGGGGTAAAAGAACACCTTTCGCGGCCGTAAAAGAAATTATTAATACCAGCAAAAATCATTTTAAGAAGGAATA
>JASFIX010000425.1:0-4503 GCA_050122435.1 Desulfobacterales bacterium | reverse complement strand
TAAAATTATCGGCCTGGATGCTGATATCGCCAAAGGAATCGCTATTAGCATGGGTGTAAAAATTCAATTTAAAACCATGCCGTTTGCGGAACTGCTCCCGGCCCTCCATGATGATAAGGTGGACCTGATTTTATCCAGCATGACCATGACGCCGGAGCGCAATCTGAAGGTGGCCTTCATTGGCCCCTATTATATTTCCGGAAAGGGGATGCTGACCAAAACACAAACGATTGCCACCCTGCAGGCTGCTGAGAATCTGAACGACCCGCAATTCAAGGTGGCCACCCTCAAAGCATCAACCAGCCAAGCCTTTGTCGAAAAGGTCGCTCCCAAGGCCAAGCTGGTGAGCGCCAAATCTTATGATGAGGCCCTGGGCCAGTTGTTTGAGGATAAAATTGATGCGCTGATCGCCGACTATCCTTTCTGTGCTTTTACGGCTTTCCGCTATCGGGAAAAAGGACTGGTTGCCGGACAGGCACGTCTCACTTTTGAGCCCTTGGGGATCGCCGTCAAGGAAGACACATTGTTGATTAACTGGCTGAACAACTACATGAAAATGCTGGATGGCAGCGGCCAGTTACGGAAGCTGAACGATCGCTGGTTTAAAAATTCTTCCTGGATTAAAGATCTTCAATAAAAAAGGGTGGCGTATTGAATTGAATCATCGAGGTGATGACCGGGCGGGGTAAATCCCCACCCGGTCATTTTGTAAGCAAACCAGACTTAATCTTGTCTTTCATACTCCAGCGTCACCGTTACCGTGCGGTTTAGCGCGCGGCCCTCCGGCAGCTGGTTGTCAAACAGCGGGTTATGGGGTCCGGCGCCTTCATAGGAAATATTGCCGCTGTTCACAGCGCCACCGGCAACGATCATTTCAAATGCGGCCTTGGCCCGACGCTTGGAAAGATCGACGTTATAGGTTTCTTTACCGATAGTATCGGTATGCCCGACAATACTGACCGTTGCGGTTGGTACCTCTTTGATTCGGGTAATAATCCGATCCATTACGGCCTGATTGCGGTCTTTGATGTCGGCACGGTCAAAGTCAAATAGAATCAGCGCATATTTTTCCAGGACCTTATAGCCTTCTTTTTTCGCAACGCGCTCTTCGCGTTTGATAAAACGTACGCTGGTGCTGGCATGGGTTTTATAGGTCTGGCCTTTTTTATCTTCGACTTCAATATTGGCCCCGATATTTTCATACCCGCCGATTTTAGCCATACCGAGGTCTTTCAAATTAAACGGATACTCCGGCAGCAAATCTCCCTGTCCTGCCGTGGAATCGATAAGCGTTCCATCACCTAGCAGCGCAACGGTCCAACGTTGCAGCTCATAACCGGATCGAATTTGCGGCGTGATCTTAACTTCTTCAGTGTTACTGATCTCTGTTACATAGGTGCTTTTGACGGTATCTAGAATAGCAGGGGATTCAGAATAGATTTCCACCCGCTGGTTTTCAGCGCGGCCTTCAGCGACACTGCTGGCACTGGCAACCGCGGGGCGATTACGAGCTTCGATTTCCATTCTGGATGTTTCGATGCCCCAGATGTATTTTAAATATGCTTTAACCGATTCGGCGCGGCTGCGCGAAAGGTCCTTGCGGTTGTGCTCTTCTCCGCGGTTGGAGTTGCAGCCGACAATTTTAATACGCGCTTCGGGATTATCACGCAGACGGCGACCGATGATATTGAGAGTATGCGCATACTTTTCGGTTGTGTCTTTTAATTTGCTTTCACTAAATGACCGGGTTTCGGCCTGGCTGGAAAGGGTTGCGTAGCGGGAAGGAATGTCACTTTGACCCGTTTCGAAAAAAACGTAATTTAACAGGGGGGAGCTATCGATGGTTGTCACTTCTTCGATGGTGAGGTTTTCGGGTAGAATGGCTACGGTTCCCTTGGGGGGGCCAACAATCTCATGGATCAATTGTTTTCGGGATACCGTAACCGGACACATGGCGGTTGCCGTCTCATAGGTGTCTTGATTGGTGTCAGCCACCTTGATGCGTGCCTGCAGATTTGTGCAAGTCACGAGTTTGTCCCTGCCGATATCATCCAGAGATAGAACCCATTCGGGCTCAAGAGTTTCAGTACCCGTTAAGCGCTTAATCGTCTGATTATCCCCCTGGATATTCAGCTCCCAATCGGCCACCCCGTATTCGGCCATAATCTGAGGCTGAATCCTTATTTCGGTTAAATTGCTGCTTTCGGCGATAAACTGATTGGCGGCCATTGCCTGCATGTCGCTGGAGTCATAGAGAATATCAACACGTTGGTTTTCCGTACGGCTTCCCAGCGCTTCTGCCGGTGCCGGCCGGTCCGGTAAATTGCGCGCCTCGACTTTCATGCGTGCCTCAGCAATGCCCCAGATCGAGGATAGATAATTTTTTACGGTCTCGGCGCGGGCTCTGGAAAGATCCAGATTGCCAGTTTCAATGCCGTTATCCGAGTTGCAGCCGAGAATACGGATATTGACTTCCGGGATTTCGGTTAGCTTCCGGCCTACAATATTCAACACATTTTTGTAGCGGTCCAGAGAGTTGGTCAACCCATTTTCGTTAAAGGCTGCGGTGTGCGCCCGGTCAGGCAGCAGGACATAGTAATCGGAAATTTCGCTCTGGCCTGTTTCAAAAAACACCTGGTTCATTACCGGCGTACCGTCCAACAGCGTCAGCATGTCAAAATTTAATGCGGCTGTCTCCAGGCTTAATGTGCCGCTGGGCGGATCAAAGAACCGGTAATTGACCACATAACGGTAAAGCAGCGTCGTCGAAAAAGATTTAAATACGGGCAGCAACTCAGAGGCGGATTGAGCCTTCCAGATCTGTCCATCGTGAGTTTCGGCAAAGGATTTCAGAAACTTATCCATTTTTTTGCGGGGCATATAATCGACTGCAAAGACTTCCAGGTTTCGGATCCCGTGGGCTTCGGACTCAACCACATAGCTTTTAAAATCACTGTTCAAGTCCTCGCCATCGGAGAAAATCACCAGAAATTTATTGTCTTCCGGGGGCATTTTACGGATGAGACTGAGACCGGCCACCATGCCTTCGTAAAGATAGGTGGTGCTTGTCAATCCTTCGTCAAAGGCTTCATCTAAAAATTGCTTCAACTCCGGTATCGATTTTGAGCTGAAGGATTTGGTATGCAGCCGATAGGCTTTGACGTTCATGCCCTCTTTTGCGCTGAAAACAACGATGGAAACGTTATCGATGGGGCGCAGGCTGTTAAAAAATTCATCTAGTGCAGCTAGCAGCGGTTTGATGGCCCGCCGATCTTTCATCGAATATGAATTGTCCACTACCAGCACGATGTTCAACGGTACCGATTCACTGGTCTCCAGGGCTTCTATGGACAGGATCTGGGCTTCTTTTTTTCCGCTTTTGATTACAAAATCTTCAGGCGTCAACCCTTTAATGGGATTATTCTGTGCATCTTTAACCGATACCAGCAGGCTGTTTTCATTGATTATCTGATGCGTCAGTTTGGCCTTGTGAGTTGGTGTAATGACCTCAAGGAGTTCGGCGGCCGGGCAGTTGATCCCATACAAAAGCATCAAACCGGCAAACAGTATGGCAATTGTTTTCTTCATCATATCTCCTTCTGCAAAATTTTAATTTCTAATAGATGTCCATCCCGTTTCTGTGGGCTAACATCTATTAAGCCAGGATTTTTTAAAGCGGTATATATCTGAAAATACTAAATTTTATTTAAGCTTCGTGCGCTCATGTCATAAACTTGAGGCAACCGTTGAATTAAAGCAAGAAGTATTCCAGAAACGGGGAGTTAAAATTAAGTTAGGTGTTTTCAGTGGGTTAGGATAAAAGATGATCGGTTTCTATAAACGGGTGTCAGAATAGCGTCTAGTTTTGTAGACAGGGCGTCAAATTTACTGAACAAGGCGCTCAACCCAATGGCGCTTGCCGGCTTCAGGTGGATTAAGCGCATTTGTAAGGTAGCTTTTAGGCTGAAGAGAATTTGGTTGGCAGCTGTTGCGGTCCGGGGTGCTTTTTCTTGCGGATAATTTGATAAACGACCAGAATGATGAATAAGGCCAATCCGATATAGTTGTAAGTAGGGTTAGCCCAGATGAGCAACAGGGCACTGGCGCCATACAAAATCGTTTCCGCCCAGGTAAGGTGGGTAAGAAAATAACGTTCCATACAGACCACGAAGGCGATGATCGAAAAAATCGAAAAAATAACCGTTTTGATGACCTCCGGGGTGGGCCCGTTTAACAGCAGCGGATGGTAGGCCATGATGATGGGAATGATATAGAGACCCTTGGCCAGTTTCCAGGAGGTAAAGGCGGTCTTCATCGGGCTTGAACCGGCAATTCCGGAGGCGGCAAAGGATTCCAGAGCCACCGGAGGCGTGACATTGGCGTCCTGGCTGTACCAGAAAACCACCATATGGGCGGTGAGCAGCGGTATTCCCAGGTCCATGAGCCCGGGTCCGGCCAGAATGATCAAAACAATATAAGAGGCCGTCACCGGTAATCCCATTC
>JASFIX010000424.1:0-4511 GCA_050122435.1 Desulfobacterales bacterium | reverse complement strand
CTTATACCAATGCGCGGGACATCGCAGCCAGTGCCGGCAACCCGCGGCAGATTTTCCTCAACTATCCCCTGGGCAACCCGGCGGGGCGGCCTAATGATGCGGAAAATCAGCGCGACGTGCTGCGTGCCGGGCTGAAACTACTGGAGGAGGCCGACAAGCCGGGGATCATCATCGATCTACCCTATGTGTGGACCGAAAGTAAAGCATGGATGGAAAAATTCATGACCGATGAGCAGCCTTTCATTTCCGAAGAAGCGGAAGCCAGGCGGCAGGAATTACTGCAAAAAGCACGGGAACAGAAAGCCAAACAGGCGCAGTAGCAGAGCCCTGTTGTGTCTTGAAAAGCCATCTCGTGGGGCGCGCAACAGTGTCGTTTAGGATGGTGTGGTACCGTGGGGTTATATCTCGTGTCACACCCATCCTGCCCCCCTGGATAGGTGGCAGCGGCTTCCGGTCAACAAAAGCACAAGGATGCAATTATGAGGAAACAGAAAATCACGATGTTTTCGCAACCCCTTTGAGCTCCCTGTACGGCACTGGCAGAGTATCTGACCAGCAAAGGGGTGGAATTCGCCATAAAAGACGTCATGATCGACGAAGAAGCCCGAAACGAGCTGTTCGACCTGGGCGTTCGCTCCGCACCTGCATTGGTTGTGGACGGCAAGGTGGTGATCGGATTTGACAAGGCACGTATCAATGCGTTGCTGGACCTCTGATCGCGGCAGAGCTGAGGCCCTGTAAAACAACAGGGTGAGGGGGGGAATTCCTTTGAGATGGTTGATAAAAATTCACTTTTAAGAAAATAGTTACAAAATGTTGAGGTTTATTTTTTGCTGTTGAGATGGTGATAAATGGAAATAATACAAAGTTTGATTTGCTTTTGGATATAAAACGTATATCAAATTTTGGATAGCGTGCCTCTACATAAAATTTGATAAATCCTATTTTCTATCAGAGTTCCAGACGAAATATCCGTTTTGGTAAAATTGCCGATATGCTATTGTGCTGGGAAGATCTGGAGGTGATCAAAAGTTTGTCCTCGGCAACTGAGTTCATTTCAAACTAGAAAAGGTTTAGAATCCATTATCTCAGAGCATGAATGGTGTTATAACGTCTGCCTTTTTTGCCCGACCGGCCGTTTTCGGAACTTGAACTCACCGTTCAAACCTTCCAAAACTTCGGCATCTCTTTTATAAGGATCCTTCTTAAAACGCACACTGCCATCCGGCTCCATAGCCGCGGTCCAGTAAAATAATAACACGGGAACAGGTTTGGGAAGCCTAATTGTCTGGGTTTGCCCGGAATCAATTATCCTCTTAAAGCTTTCCTGGTTCCACTTTGCAGGGTTATCCAGTAATATCTCGGCCAGTTCAAAAGGCTTTTCGGTTCGAATACAGCCGGAGCTGAAAGTGCGATCGGTGCGGTCAAAAAGAGATCTGCTGGGTGTATCGTGAATAAAAACAAGGTGTTTGTTTGGAAACATTATTTTTATGAGCCCCATAGCGTTATTGGGTCCGGGGTCCTGGCGTAGTTGGTAGGGGAAATTGCGGCCGGAGTATTTTGACCAGTCAATTGTATTTTGGTTGATGATGTTTCCGCTGCGATCGATGACTCTGATATTACGGTCTTTTAAGTAACTGGGATCTTTTTTAACCGCCGGGAGGATGTCCCGGGCAAGGATGCCCGGTGGGACTGTCCAGGTCGGATTCAATTCCATATATGTGATCGTTGCTTTAAATACCGGTGTCTGGCGATAGGGCCTTCCAACCTGAACGCGGCTGGTCCAGGTAATTTCATTATCTTTATAAACAAACACCTTGAATCCGGCAATATCAGCGATAATAAATTTGCCGCTGATCGCATGCAGCACCCATCGCAACCGTTCTAGATTAATCCGGATCTGATCAATTCGGTTCTCAACCGGAACATTGAGGGCCTCAAGTGTCTGTTTGCCCACTGCGCCGTCAGCGGCCAGGTGATGTCGGCGCTGAAATCGCATAACCGCTTTCTCAAGTTGATCATCAAAGGCTTCGGTATTCGCTGATTCTGTTGTGAGGTCGCCGGTGATTTGCAGGCGTTTGCGCAAAAACTGTACCCTGCCGTCATGCATCCCCTTTTTGAGGGTCGGGCCTGCCGGCACCGGCTCCCAGCCTCCGTTTGCCTGAAAGGCACGGTATTTTTTAAGCGCGGATTTAAATCTGTCGTAAATGATGTGTTGCGGCCTGAGTTCTTCAATCCCTTTTGCAAGATTTCCGGCATCCAGTAACTCTTGAATGTAAATTGCAGGCCGGTCATCATCGATTTCTACTGCAAGGTTCCAGTGGGGATGGTGGTCTTCGGGGTCGACTTTGCCGAAAACAAGATGATAGCCCAGACGGATCAAACTATCGGTGAGTAGTAAATCATAATCGGCTAATAGCCCAGGATCGGAAGAGGTGTTGGGACCTATTTGGGCCTGCATTTTTTCAATTTCTTTGAAGTGATAATCCTCGGGACGAAGACCGTCTTCATCAATCGTTTTGATCGCGTTGAAAAGGTCTTCAACATTTTGGGGGTTGGTCCAGAGTCGTTGAAATTCATTATTTTCATAAAGCTCGGGCAAAACAGTGACGGATGCAATCTGGGCGCTTTCGATCTGAAGCCCTCCTTCGGATGTGATTTGCTCCACCTTGCCTCTGATATTCTCGACGATTTCATGATCGGTGGCCAGGGCAACACCCATGCTTAAAACAATCTGAACACATCCGATTAATAAAATTCTGGACAGGTAGCGGTTCATTTTTAATAGCCCTTTCTTCATAATTTATGGAATTGATCTTAAAATGTGATCTCGAGGATGTTATAAAATATAATGATTAAATTCATGTTTAAAACCCGAAATTTAATAGCGCTTGAAGGATCTTCTTATTTTTAAGATGGTTTTAAAAGATTTCGAGAAATGTGAACTCTGTGAGCATCGATGCAGGGTCAACCGGCTTGAGGGGGAAACCGGGATTTGTAAGTTAACCCTGCCGGTGGTGGCCTCTGCGACTTTGCATCCGGCACCACCGGAGAGTTATACTGTTTTTATGGCAGGCTGCAACTTCAAATGCCTGCATTGTCAGAACTGGACCATATCACAATATCCGGACAATAAGTGTAAACAAATCGGATACGTTGAGCCGGTGAAACTGGCTGAGGAATGCGTTCGGCAACTCAACTCCCTTTACGGGAAAGCAATGAGGGCCGATCGAATTTTTTTCTCCGGGGGTGAGCCCACGATCCACCTTCCCTATATTGAAAAGGTCGTCGCAGATGCCCGCAAGGTCAAACCCAAAACCAAAGTGAATTTTGACACCAATGGATATATGACTGAAGAAAGTTTGCGGCGGATTTTAAATTTTACCACATCGATCACCTATGATTTAAAAGCCTATCAAAATGAAACCCATCTCGCGCTGACAGGCGCATATGCTACACCCGTTTTGAGAAATGCCGAATTTATCGCCAGGCATGCCAGGCATAAACTGTGGGAGTATCGTATCGTCGTGATCCCCAAAATAAATGAGCTCGAAATTCAGCCCCTGGCTGAGTTTATTGCTTCCATCGATCCTACCCTGCCAGTTTGCTTTTTAGCATTCAGGCCCAATTTCGTTTTCGAAAATCATCCCGGGGCAACGCTTGGGCTAATGGATAGATGCGTTGAAATAGCGAAACAATCCGGGCTCAAAAATGCTTACTGGTCAGGACATGCGGGTATTTCAGGAAAAATCCTGGACATTGACTTTGAGATGAAACAAAGTTATCGATCAGATGAAGCTCAACTGATAGGATCATATGCACAAGCTGCAGGTTGTCGGACTCATCCCCGCAACTGTCGCGTGTGCCATTCCAATCTTGAATGCAAACTAAAAAGGTATACGCCTCAAAAATCAACCTGAGGCGCATATTTTTTTCTGGAATTAATTAAATGGACTCAAATTATAAAGAAGTTGCTCGCTTAATGATGGATCTAAAACCGTGTGTGGCCTTGACCGGTGCCGGGATTTCAGCCGAAAGCGGCATTCCGACGTTTCGTTCCAAGGGCGGCCTTTGGGAAAAATATGATCCTATGGTATATGCGTCCATCGAGACCTTCCGGGAGGACCCCTCAAAGTATTGGACCATCCGCGGCGAATTCATTCGCGACTATGATACCTATCAGCCCAACAAAGCCCATCTTGCGCTGGCCGAACTCGAGGAAATGGGGATTGTACATCATGTGATAACCCAGAACATTGATGGCCTGCATAAAAAAGCCGGCAGTCTAAACGTAACTGAACTTCACGGTAGCCTCAGGGAGACCTATTGCCTGCAATGCGGCCAAGAATTTATCGCCCCGCATGTGCCGGACGGCATGCCGCCCTATTGTGAGTGCGGCGGGGTACTCAAGCCCAATACGGTGTTGTTCGGCGAGCAATTGCCGGAAGGCGCTTTAGAAACCGCCTATCATGAATCGGCAACCTGCAAACTGATGCTGGTCATCGGCACCT
>JASFIX010000423.1:0-4517 GCA_050122435.1 Desulfobacterales bacterium | reverse complement strand
CTTTTGAAAATAATCTGCAAGCTCACGACGAATTATTTGAATTTTGTACGAGCCCTATTGAATCTCTTACGGGGGTCGCGAAGCGGCATTCAACAGGGCGAGTTGGAGGCTTCCTCACAATTATTGCAATTTACGAAAAACGCAAAAAATTAAGCCTGTCCCTTTTTCCGTCACCTTTTCTTCAGAAATACTGAAAAACTGAAGGGCGTCCCCTTTTTATTAATAATCTTTTGATCATATAATCAAATATATGATAAGTGATGAGTATTTATTATTTATCTTTCAGACCATGAAAGGACGGTCAAAATGGCTATTAGAGTTTTTATTAAACGAATGTGCGAAGATCCCGGCAAAGAAAAGGAGCTTTTTAGTCTGGTTCGGAAACTTCGAAGCCTTGTTCCCCAGCAACCCGGATATCTCTCAAGCCACTATGTTAAAAAAACCGATCATCCAAAAGACATCATTGCCATAAGCACCTGGGAATCTTCAGAAGATTGGCAGAACTGGTATGAAAGTGAAGAAAGGCAGGAAATTCAATCCAAAATAGATGCAATTCCCGGCGTAAAAACAACTTATGAAATCTACAAGGATACAAAAACCGAATGATAGCCTATTGACATCGTTTCGGTGCTCCTGCCTACGACAGCCAGGGAATTAGATATTAATATGGTAAAGCTTAGCCGCCGGTTAAAGCTTCCAGAACGATCCCCACATCTTATTCAGAAAAATCCGGAAACACGCGATCAACGAAGCGGTTGCGAAACAGTCCCTTCGGATCGCAGCTCCGGCGCAACCGGTTGAAATCGTCATAGGCCGGATAAAGTTTCCGAATCTTTTCATGAGTTCCTGAAAAGCTCTTTCCCCAGTGCGGACGCCCCTCATAATCGGATATCAGCGCCTCGAATTCTTTGAACAAGTTTTGAGCCCATTTAGTGCTAGCGACATAAGCCCCAATAAAGCAGCTGTTGCGACCATTGGCCGGACTCATGGGGATGTCATCTGCGGCCACAAAGCGCACCTCCATAGGAAAATTGACCTTGTAGTCCGCTTTAAGGATCATTTTTCTGGTCTCGTCGATCGCCTTTGCGGCCTGTTCAACAGGAATCGCATATTCCGTTTCCTGATGGATCGGAATCGAGCTGCTGACCTTAATTACCTTATCGCTTCGATCCACCCGTTTGTGGGGATGGTAATGGATATTTTGGACGGTGTTATGCAAAAAAGGAATTAGTTGCGGAACCCCTCGGCCCAGCCCAATCAGGGCCGTGAACAGAACGCCGGAAAGGCCCGTTTGGTCCATGAAGCCGGTCAAACCGGCCCCTTTCTTTGGCCGGGTCGTTCTGTTGAAGGTGTAAACCTGGATTTTGTCGGTATAGGGAAGCCACCAGAGTTTACAGTAGTCATTCGTATTTAGGGTGGTGTCCAGATCAGCCAGGGCGGTGTCGAAATCAACCAGTTCGAGACACTCCTCCAAGTCATATGCTTCAACGCAGCTGAATGTGATTTCCGTAACAACTCCCAGACATCCGAGGTTGACCCGGGCAGCAGAGAACAGCTCCGGCTCGTTTGCGGCATCCAGCTCGTGGATTTCGCCTTTGCCATCAATCAATCGAATCCTGTCGATCGCGGTTGACAAAATGGGCGTTTGAATACCGGTGCCGTGAGTGCCGGTGGCGATATATCCTGCGGCGGTCTGGAGGGCAATCGAACCGAAATTATCAAAGGCCAGACCGTGTTCTGCCAGTATCGCGTTGACATCCTTCAAAGGGGCGCCCGCCTGAACACGTACTTTCCGGTTATCCTTATCGACACCAAGCACCTTGTCCATTTTGCCGAAGATCATCGCATTTTCCGGCAGGTCGATAATGTCCGACCACGAGAGTGCGTTGCCGATGGCTTTAATATGCTTTTTATCTTCAGCAGCCCGCTTGATCAGCCCGGCGATTTGCTCTTCATCCGTCGGCTGGTAGGTTTTTTCCGGGATCCAGGTTTGCGTGCGGTCCCAATTTTTGATTTTTTTGGAATTCATGTGTTCGCCTCCGTGATGTCAAATTAATGATCCCGAACATAAACAAATCTAATCAAGAATCACACATAATGAGACTACCGATATCAAAATTTGTGTTTTTCTAAAAGAAAATGTTCGAAACATCTTCATATATTCTGGCAGAATATGAATTTAATTGTAAAAATTTTGTAAAAAAGTTTTAATGTCCTTGATACAACGCCATGCTTGTAAGAACACAAAGGCGGCATGGCACTCAGATTGCGTGCTGATTGTCTAAATGTGTTTCCGGGGAAAAGGAGAGTAAAGGATGCGCACAATTTATTTTGAGAAAAGCATTCCCAAAATATTACTGAGCAAAGCGCTGCGGCCGATTTGGCCGGCGGTGGTTTTTTCACGTTTATCTCCCACCCGCTTCGTGGATTTACCGGAGGAACCTTTACCCGGCCCCGGCTGGGTTAGAATGCGCAACCGGATGTGCGGTATCTGTGCCAGTGACCTGCACCTGCTCTTCGTCGATGCTGATCCCAGGATAAGTCCCGCCGCTCTTCCGGGCACAGAGCGCATATACCTGGGGCACGAGGTGCTGAGTGAAGTGACCGAAGTGGGGGCCGGGGTGACCACTGTAAAGAAGGGCGACCGCGTAATTTTAGACCGCCCGGAAGCCAACTGTTTCAACCAGGAAATCGAGCCCCTCTGTCGCCACTGCCGTGACGGCAATCCCACGCTGTGTGAAAATGCTTCTCAGGGCCTGGGACGCGAAGGTGTAGGCGGTGGCTGGGGGGATGGTTTCACCGCTCATGAATCCATGGTCTATAAAGTGCCGGATGAGTTAGATGATGATATGGCGGTGATGATCGAGCCACTCGCGGTGGGTGTGCGAACTGCGCTGCGCTGTTTACCTGAGCCGGATAACCGCGTTCTGGTGGTCGGCAGCGGTGTCATTGGCCTTGTGGTGATTCAGGCCGTACGCGCTCTTTCCCCTGGCTGTCATATTTCTGCAATGGCCCGTTACCCCCATCAGGCGGAGATGGCAGCAAAACTTGGTGCGGATGAAGTCATCTCACAGAAAGAGCCCTATAAAGCATCCGCCCGGATCACCTCCGGCAAGCTATATACCGGCCAATTCAACAACCGTATGATCCTGGGTGGTTTTGATGTGATCTATGATTGCGTCGGTACCCGGAAAACCATACAGGACAGTCTTCGCTGGGCGCGGGCCGGTGGGACCGTGGTGCTGGTTGGTGTCAGCCTCAAACCCATGCAGGTGGATCTGACGCCGGTCTGGTATCAGGAAGTTGACCTGATCGGCCTATACGCTCATGGCATGGAGGAGTGGAATGGGGTCAAGCAATCCACCTATGATCTCACAACAGATTTGCTGCTCAAAAAGAAGCTTTTAATCGATGGTTTGATCACCCATCGCTTTCCGCTGGAGCAATGGCGATCGGCAGTTCAAACTGCAAGTGACAAAAACAGCGGCGCCATCAAGGTGGTTTTGGATTTCTGCGAGTCAGGTAAACGGTCATAATTTTATTCATTGGAATCAGAGGGTATTTATATCTATGGACTTCCCTATTTCCCGTACTTCTTTTTCTCTTGTGATAATTTTACATATCTGTACAATTGCGATATTTGTGTATATCTAAATTTATCTGTAATTTCTTCTTGGAAGACCAACCACAATATGCTGTGCCAACCCCATGAATTACTTGATATTAAGGAGATAAGATGGGAACTACCGTCAAGTCATTCTTCCAAAGTTTTAGCAAAATTCCAGAAGGTAAATTTCCTCCAGAGTATTATACCCCTCGATTACTCCGCGCTATGGTTTTCGGCAACTATGCACATTCACTCGGTATAATAACACACGGTCTATTTATAGTAATTTTTGCCCTGATGGGAGTTCGGGCATTAGCCCTTTTTAACATTTTTAGTGTGATACTATGGTCTACTGGCTTAATTCTTCACAGGAGAGGATATATCACGCAGGGTTACCTTCTCATCACTGTTGAAAATATTGCCCATGCTGCTGTATGCGTCGCTGTTATTGGCTGGGATACCGGATTTCAATACCTTGTTTTACTCCAGCCTGTGTGCGTTTTTGTTTTACACTGGAGCACGGCCAGAAAGGCTTTGGTTGCATCGATATACTGCATCGCTTATATTGCAATGAATTATTATGCCAATGTATCAGTTCCTATTATAGAACTCAGCCAGATTTACATAGCCGCTTTAAATTACGCTAATATTATTGTTACCTGCTTAATTTTGACTTCTTTAGGATATATATATACTCGTTCAGCCATTACTGCAGAAGAAAAACTTGAACAAGAGCACCAAAAGACCAACGATGCCCTTATCGAACGTAATCAGGCATTAAAGCTTCTTAACCAGGAGCTTGCTGATGCGGCCGACTATGTGAGAACCATTTTACCTGAGCCCATTACTGAAGGCCCCATTCGAACAGACTGGCGGTTTATTCCGTCAACATCCTTGGGAGGGGATGCAT
>JASFIX010000422.1:0-4518 GCA_050122435.1 Desulfobacterales bacterium | reverse complement strand
TACAGACCCGTTGCAGAAGACAAACTGATTATTTCAAATTTTTATTGTATTCCATGTCAAACCACATCCCAAAAAACAGCGTTTGCAATCCACTGATAATGGTGAAAATTAGCGCTAGTGCGTTCATGTCGGGGATATCTCCTCTTGTTGCCCAGATATAAAAGAGACGAATCGAAAGCGGCACACTGAAGGAGAGAAGAAAAAAAGAAAGCAAATAAAAGAATATGAGCGGATGAAAATCACGTATGACATATTTAAATAAAAGTCTCTGCCAAAACCCTTTAAATAAGATCCAGCTGATCCTTGGGATGACCCTCCGCATTTTAATATCCGACCGTTCTCCGATATTATAAACCGGCTTGATATGGATATCTCGAACCCGAAAATCGTGTTGATTCAATTTGATTAAAAGATCGTTGGGCATCCCATAGTCCGGATAAATTTTATCTAAATTAATTCTTTTCAATGCGATCAAAGAAATGGCCGTATACCCGCTTTGAGAATCAGCGACATGCCAGTAACCCGATGCAATCTTGGTCATCAATGAAAAAAAGGAATTGCCCAGATACCGGTGGTGGGGGATCATGTTCCAGGCATCACCATAGAACAAGCGATTTCCCTTGGTATAGTCGGCGGACCCGTCAACAATCGGCATGATGATCGTTTCCAGCTCGGTTGGATCCATTTGTCCATCTCCGGCCATGACGGCCGTAACTTCGCATTCATTGTCTCTTGCCCACTTATACCCACTCGAAATCGCCCCACCGACTCCTTGATTTGATTCATGCTGAATAATTTCAATCTTCTCTATTTCATTCTGCTGCTGTTTGACGATCTCAACTGTATTATCCTGGCTGGCGTCATCAACAACCACGATTTTATCCACAAATTCTGGCATCGTTTGGATAACATTTCCAATTTGAGTCGATTCATTATAGGCGGGGACGACCACACAAATCGATTTGTCTTTAAACATATTTGATTCACCATGCGTTAAGGATTGAACTGTTAACCACCAGCTGAACTGACCTTGAATAATCCGTATCCCCCCTTTGAAAAGAGCAGTTCAAGGTGATTTCGGAAGAAATTATCAAGTGTTCGCCGTTGATCTTCAGTATAATTATTTTTTATCCTATTTTCAAAAAGATCATATCGAATGATCATATGGGTAATACCTGCATTTTGGATTTCAGAAAATATCTTCTTAGCGGAACTTTTTTGATTCAATCTATTCCATAAATATTTATTATAATCAAATATCAGTTCTCGCTCACTGTAATAACCGCGGTTTCCTAAATATACACCTAATATCTTCGCATCCGCCGTGATTTTCTGATTGGCATATTTTATAGCCGCATATTCCGGTCGATGCTTTTCAATGTATTCATCGCGCCCTACCCTGCCGGCAATAAAACCAAGGGGTTCAACCTTTCTAAACTGATCCGCGATATATAAAGCATTTAGCCCCAACAAAAGAGTCACAATGGCATATACAATACCGACATAGATTTTAGATGAAAAGACAGAAACCCGGTCTTTGATAACAGTGGTCAGCTGTTTAAGCCCCAGCATGGATAACAGCACCAGCGGTGGAATGACAGGACTGACATACCGAATACGCATATCGGCCTGAAACAGGGCAATCAAAATAAATAGTATTGAGAAAAACAGCAGAATCTTTTTTTCTGCCTTTAACTGCAATGAATCTTTTTTGATATGGAAAAATGCCAAGAACGGCAAGAAAAACAATAACGGATTTAACCTTCCATCAAAATACTTGGGATTATCATCTTGTCCTTGAAAAAATATCCTTACCGGTATCAGGGAAATCTCCCACCACCTTTCTTTGAAGATTATTTTTCGAATCGCAAAATGTCCCCAACCACCGCCGGATTTTTGGCTGCCGGCATCTGATTCCGCAACTGCAAGATCGGTTGAGCCCGCTGCCGATGTCTCAGCCGGCGCAACCTTTTTACTGGTAAACCAATTATTATATAAAGGATATATTGGATTATTCGTCCACCTATAATTTTTAATGGCCCAAGGCGAAAAGAGAATTAAGGCAATCAGCATATAGACAAGTCCATGCCCGATTGCTTTGAACTGGCCGCCTTTTACCTCCGCGGATGATCTTGCGTAAATGAAAACCGTAAATAACGTGAAGAGAAATAAAACAATCAGGCCGTTGTACTTGGTCCCCAGGCAAAGACCGCACCATATAGCCGATACCAGAAGGTATTTCCGCTTAAAGTCGTTCTCGATCCATTTTAAAAAAAAGATCAGTGCAGCCGTGGAGAAGAAAATAATCCCCAGGTCGACATAAACGGTGATTGAAAGCCTGACAATTACAGGGAGAGATAAAAATAAAAGGACACCCAAAAGGGCGTACATTAAATCAAGCCGCTTCCTCAGATAGTTAAATATCAAACCGGCTGTCAGCAGTGCGAAGCCGAAATGAATAAATTTGGGAACAATGTCATTACCAAAATACAATGGAATGACATACAATAAATCTAAATTCATGGGGTAATATGAAAACTTCGCCCCCGGCATTTCATAAATACCCCCATGTTTCAGATAAAGTTTCGGAATCGCCAGATGATGGACCAGTGCATCTCGGCTGACCGGCGGAACACTTGCAAGAATCACTATGCAGATGACAACGAGCGCTAAAAGACCAACAAGAGCCACGTTTATCCAATGCTCGGCTTGAAGCTGTTTATACCCTTTAGAATCTTTCAACATTAATCCTTTATAACATCTTTGATGATCTCAGGCGGAATTTGGGCCAGGTATAACTTATCATTGATCACAAAAGCCGGTGTACCATCAATATCGAGCTTGAGACCATCGCGGATGTCGCGATACAATTGTAAACGAATTGCCGGGTCGTTAATAGAACGCCCGAGATCCTGGAAAGAGATGCCAACCTCATCGGCGAGCTCTTTTAGGTTCAGTGTCCCTTTTTTTCCGGCCCTGTCAAAAAGAACATCGTTCATCTGCCAGAACTTATCCTTTGTGGCTGCCGATATGGCCAGCAACGCCATCTTCCCAGACCCGACATGAAAAGGTTCTTTGACAATCGGGTTAAATTCATGATCCATCGGGAAATGACGGTGAACCAGTCGAATTTTTTCTGGATAACGGGAAATTAATTGTCTGATGAAGTAATGCATTTTTTTGCATTGAAAGCATTGGTAATCGGTGTATTCCGTGATGACCAGTTCTGGGCTTTCAGCACCGATCCATGGGTGCCGATCAGCAGTGATTCCTTTGGAAATTTGAGATGACAGTGTTGGCTGTTCAAGGTTCCAGTAAGCGGGAAAAAAGAACTTTATCAGGATCAACGCTAGCAGAAAAGGCGTAAACACTGAAAAGATATAGGATCGTCTATTCAATAAAAATCGAAGATCCAGTTTCAAACCGCTAACAATCGGTTCACTGTTAAACCGATTCCGAATCATTTGGGTGTAAAATAAAAGTAAGAAGCTGATCGCATAGCTCAAGATACACATGATGCAATAGCTATGGATGATGGAAGAAGAAATTATTGCCAGAATGACACTATAAGCACTAAAACCAAACGCCACCAGAAAAAGTATGGCCCATGTTCTTTTTTGAACAGCGCCCTTGCTCTTGGCCAGCGGTAAAAACAGTAAAAAAAACAGATGTCCAAATATTCCCCAAACCGGAACTGGCAAACCAAGAAATATGGAATAAGGGCTTTGTGAAACCGTATCACAATTGATGGCTTTTGAAATCGCACAGAAGCTACTATAGGCGATATCCGTGTATACCCGGTAATGGGATATAGACAGGTAGACGGAGTCGGCCAGGCCTGCAACAGCTAATAAGGTCACCGTCCAGAAATAAACCGGAAATGGCAGGGCGGTGATATCTTTTGATGTTTTTTTCTTTGTCAAATTTATTCTGGTTTCTTGGATTAAAATTGCTTTAACCGTTTCGCCATTTTGGACAGGGCCGTTCAGTCAAATAAACCGAATCGTTTATCGTGTCGAAGGCCGTGCTCCGATTTTTCCGGCTTTAATTGAATTTATCAATAATATCGTTGAAAACCAACGGGGCCATATGCGGGCGTCGAGCCACGCAAGTGTCATGTACACCCGATTCACCCATTTAAACAGGAAGGTGAAGCCTTTTATAAATGGAAAGGGTTTCTTTTGAATGCCGTTTTCTTTTTTGTTCTTAGTGAATTTCTGCATCATATCGTAGCAGAATACCACGGTACTCATGGTCGCCTTTTCGAGAGGTCCTAATACCTTTTGAATATTGACAGGCTCCAACCCGGCTAGATTTAAGCGATCAATCATATCTTTCAGTTCATATCGACGATAGTGACCGACAAACCGATCGTCATTCCCAAAATAAAATTGTCTATGCGGAAATGTCAGGACGAAATGTCCTTCTGGCTGCATTACCCGTGATATTTCGTTTATCGCTTGTTGATCATCCTTCAGGTGTTCAAGGACTTCCGAACTGATCGTATGGGAAAAAAAC
>JASFIX010000421.1:0-4523 GCA_050122435.1 Desulfobacterales bacterium | reverse complement strand
GGAAAAACTCGAAAGGGTAGTTTTTGAAGGCGATATCCGCACCTTAAAGGATATTGAAATCCTTGCCGGAGTGAATTACGGTGAAGACACCATGGGCAAGGGGGTTCCGTTACCCAAGGAGCTCAGCTACTTAAAATAAAAGCTATCTCCGTTGAGCCCGTTACCCGTTAACCCGTTAACCGGTTAAAAAGAATCGAACATTATGCTTTATTTCGTTTTTAACGGGCTAACCGGCCAAACCGGAAACGGGCAAACCTGATTAAATTTTCTACTGTTTTGTACAACTTTAAATAACCAATAACCACTAACAGTTAACAGTCCTCATGATATACGCTATTATTGTGGCGGCAGGCAAAGGGATTCGCATGAGCAATACCGTGCGTAAGCAGTATATCGCCCTGGATGGGATACCAATATTAAGCCGTACCCTGGGTGTATTTGACCGCTGTGACCTGATCGATCGAATTATTATGGCCGTACCGCAAGATGATATCGATTATTGTCGCAATGAAATTATACCTGCTGCCAACATGAAAAAAGAGGCATTTCTTGTCATCGGAGGGGCAAGGCGACAGGATTCCGTATACAACTGTCTGAAAGCCATCGAAACGGACGACGACATTGTTCTTATTCATGACGGGGTGCGCCCTTTTGTGAACCATGAACACCTGGTCGCCTGTATCAAGGGTGCCCAAAAACACGGCGCCTGTATTTTAGGCATCCCGGCGTTTGATACCGTTAAGCAGGTCAATGAAAAAAACGAGATTCTTGACACTCAGAAGAGAGACTCGTTGTGGCTGGCCCAGACACCCCAGGCCTTTCAGTTAGAGCTGATAAAAAGGGCGCATGAAATTGCAAAACAGGGAAGCTTTACGGGAACGGATGATGCCTCACTTGTCGAACGCCTGGGAGGGGTTGTTAAAATTATACCCGGCAGCCGCAACAACATAAAGATAACGAATCAAGAAGATCTTAACCTCGCCCAAGCGCTGATGCAAATCCGTGCTTCTGACCTTTAGTTCACCTGTCAGCCATATATCCTCTATTTACTGAAATAGATACATTATTTTAGCGATACTTGGGCTTTAGATTTTATCATATCCAGATAACTATTCGATCGGCGGAAAGAAGAAAGGAGATAATTTGATGATTAGAAGTGTTTGTCTGGCTGGTGCAGCAGGATGGGCAGGTTCGGCACTTTCACGAGGTATATTTGAAGCCCCTGATTTGGAACTCATCGCAGCAATTTCCCGAAGCCGTGCGGGACAGGTTCTCGGGGACATTCTTGATATTAAGGGGCTCGACACACCTGTTTTCGCAACCACAGTCGAGGGGCTCACAACCGTCCCCGATGTCTTTGTTGAATATACTAAACCCGAAGTAGCAAAGTCTAATATTTTGTCAGCTCTCCAAAGTGGCGCTCATGTAGTTGTCGGTACAACTGGGCTGAGTGAGGATGATTACCAAGAGATTGATACGGTAGCGCAAGAAGTCCAGCGAGGGGTACTTGCTGTTGGAAACTTCGCTCTGACTTTTGTACTCCTGCAAAAATTTGCTGAAATCGCAGCCAAGTATATCCCTCATTGGGAGATAATCGACTATGCCCATTCTGACAAAATAGATGCCCCGAGCGGAACAGCCCGCGAATTGGCACACCGTCTATCCAATGTGCGAGAGTCACAGCTCGACCTCCCGATTGATAAAATGCATGGTCCTAAGGAGAGCCGAGGAGTCAGATTAGAGGGTTCCCAGATTCACTCAGTTCGCCTTCCGGGATATGTAATTTCGGTGGATACAATCTTTGGAATGCATGACCAGAAGCTTCTGTTGCACTATGAGTCGGGCTCAAGCGCGGAACCATATGTCGATGGAGCCCTCTTGGCAATCCGAAAAGTTGGTGAATTAATTGGTGTTCATCGTGGGCTCGATAGTGTGATGGAGCTTTAGATATCAAATCTGAAAATTGCTGTGATATTCAATTTTAATCCCAACCACAATGGCGAATCCGGGACTAAGGATTTACCTTTTTTATTGCCTCAACACCTTATTTTCATAGCCTACAGTTTGACACCAGTTTTTTAAGTGCGATAAGCTGCATTTAACAATTCGAAATCAACATATAGAGGAAGAGAGGAAGAAATGCCCGACATCTTGCTAGGCGTAATTATTGGTGGCGTAATTGCAAGTATAACTCCAATAATTTTAATAATTTTAGATCACAAACGTTGGCAACGACAAGCAACACTTGAACAACGAAGGCTTGAACGGAAAAGACTTGAGCAAGTGTTCAGAGAAAATCTTAAAAGGTTTTCAAGGGCGATTTCTGAGAATAGTTACCCATCTGATATGATTATGGATTTTATTTTAACTATGCCAAAAGAGGTTTCTACAAAATTCAAAGAGTTTTTGGCTAATCCTAATAAAACAGATGCAACATGTAAAAAAGCCTTTATAAATCTAGTTTCATCAATGAAAAAAAGCCTTTCTGATATCGACCATGAAATTGAAGGCATAATTTCTCAAAAACCAAAATCTTTTAAAAATCCTTCTAAAAAATAGTCGGTTCGAAATATTTCAAATGGACTTGATAGGAAGCTATCACTTTAATTTTGTATTGTGGTTTCAAGCGAATTAAATTGATGAATTGACTTTCTAACGGTAACTTCTAGAACGTTAATGGGTAAGCCAAGATTCTCCCATGCCTTATAATCAAGGAGAGGTACAAATCGCTCGCCGCTGCTGCCGATCCCCAATCCGTTGGCAATAATGTCTGCCAGATGCACTATAGTAGCGGGAATTGGATGCGGAGCCGCCGAAGGATTATGATGATAAAAGACATTGTTCGCCAATATTGGGGGCAGTTTCCAGTGCTGCATCAGATGCTTTGCAAAATGAGTATGGTTACAATCCAGGTATTCATTTTCCACCTCATAAAGTAATTTATTTGATTCTCGGCTATAGCTCAACATATTGAGCGAATCTTCAGGGAAATAGATATAGAGAAGGACGCGCCCTAAGTCATGCAGCAGTCCGGAAACAAATAACTGCTCGGTTTGCGACAAATTCTTATGGGCCGCTATAGTTCGTGCGATTATGCTACATGCAATGCTATGCCTTAAAAAAGCATACATATTTATTATTTCTTTTGGAATCTTATTGAAAATTGAGATTACACTGGTGTAAAGGGCTAACCCATAAATTTCTTTTGTTCCAATTAATGTTACCGCTTGTTGTAGACTATCGATTCTTGAAGGGCAGCTATAAATTGCTGAATTTACTATTTTTAGCAAGATTGTCGCTAAACTGGGACTATTGCTTACCACATTCGCAATATCTTGAGCTGAAGAAAGTGGATTGGCTATTATTTCATTTAGTTCAGAAATAACCGTCGGAATTTCAGGTAATTTTATTTTCTTTTCACTTAACTTTTTTAAAAAATCGTTATTTCGATTATTATCAATGGGTTTTTTTATTTTTTTTGTTGGTTTTTTTTCTTTTACTACTGCATGATTTATGCTTCTATATTCAACAGACAGTCGAAAAATCTCTTTTATTGCAGGATGCTCCAGATCGACATGACTGAAAATATATTTTAGCCTTTCTTTTGTTTTTTCAATTGTCTCGAAATTATCATGTGGTTGGGGTTCATCTTTAAGCGTAACATCTTCAGAGATATTTACCTCTGTAATTCCCCAAATTTTAAAATTTTTGATATGTGATGAACAAATTCTTTTGCCCTTGGCCAAAATCAGCCTACCATGAACATCTCTCGCTTCTTTTGCTAATAGCATCCCAGGTTTTAATTTATTAGTTGGTACAACGCCCATCAGACCCCAGTTTTTTATTTCGAGACAATTGTTAAGACTGCCAATTGTAGAGGGTTATTTCTACCTCAAGTCAATGCAACTTTTTGTACCGCTAAGATGATCACTGCGGATGATTTATCCCCCCATATTTAAATATTATCGTCAAAACTATGCCTGATCTTAATAAAATTTATATGATATATTCTTGAGATAGGATAAGTTATCGGAATATCAAGTTGTTTTTGCCAGCAAAGTTTCGTTTAAATTAATTGTCAATAGAGTTAGTGATGGTTATAAGAACAAAATCTGCGATAACTTTACATCTGCACTTTTAAATCGCCAAAAAGCCTGTGATATTTATTTTATCACAGGCGCAATAATTCGCTAATTCCGCATTTTTTTAAGATTTTATATTAATGGTTGCAATCCACACTTTGGCCAAATTGTAGAGCGGCTATAAAGCTGAAATAGCCTAAGTTTGTATATTTTGTTATCACATCAAAAAGATTATAATTATGAATACGGCCTTATTTCACATCTATCTGTCTTCTTTCGCGGGAATGATTTCAATCCGGTCTGCATTTCGGTAGCCTCTTGGTAGTTTTTTACCGCGGGGTAATCTTTTGTGTGAGAATTTGGGTGAGAAAAACTTTCCAAAATCGGCTAAAATCAGCAAAAGTTAGCTAAAATTAACAAATAAGAAAAAAATTAAAAAAT
>JASFIX010000420.1:0-4533 GCA_050122435.1 Desulfobacterales bacterium | reverse complement strand
TTCCCGATAGGCCACGCGGGGCGGGCTGGTGTCCACTTCGGCCTGATATTCGCGGCGCATGCGTTCAATGTAGACTTCCAGATGGAGTTCACCCATTCCCGAAATAATGGTGTCACCGGTTTCTTCATTCACATAGGCCTTAAAAGTCGGGTCTTCTTTGGTAAATCGTCCCAAGGCTTTGGATACATTGACCTCTGATTTATTATCCTTGGGAAAAATGGCCAGGGATATTACCGGTTCGGGTACGTACATGGATGTCATGGTTAAACGGATTCCAGGGCCAACGAAGGTGTCTCCCGAAGCACAGTCAATACCGAACAATGCGCCGATGTAACCGGCGGAAATGGACTCGATATCTTGCATCTGATCCGCATGCATGCGAATCACGCGGCCGACCTTGACCTTTTTCCCGGTGCGCACGTTGATGATTGAATCCCCTTTTGCCAGAGATCCCTGATAGACGCGGATGTAGGTTAATTGGCCGTAAGGCCCGTCTTCCAGCTTGAACGCCATAGCAACCAAAGATTTGTCGGTTTCATTGGAAAGTATCACCGGCTGCTCTTCATGGTTCATGTCCAGTGCCTGATTTTCGATATCAAGTGGGCAGGGGAGCAGCTGGGTTACCGCATCCAAAAGCGGTTGGATGCCTTTATTTTTATAGGCCGAGCCCATGAATACCGGTGTCAGACCTCGTTCGATAACTCCCTGGCGGACGGCGGCGATAATCATTTCTGAGGTGATTTTCTGTTCTTCAAGAATGGCTTCGGTTAACTCATCCGAAAACATGGAGGCTTGATCGATAAGCATCTCATGATGTTCCTGGGCGGCTTGCATTAGATTCGCCGGAATGTCTTCCTCTCTAACCTGTTCGCCTTTATTGCCGTCAAAATAGATGGCCTTCATGGCGACGAGGTCAACCACACCTTCAAAATCCGCTTCAAGCCCGATGGGCAATTGCATGGCCACGGCATTGTGCCCTAACTTTTCTTTGAGTTGTCGTACCACCCGGTCCGGGTTGGCGCCACTGCGGTCGCATTTGTTGACGAATGCAATGCCGGGAACTTTATAGCGTTTCATCTGCTGATCGACGGTAATGGACTGGGATTGAACACCGGCAACGGCACAAAGAACCAGTATAGCGCCATCTAAAACGCTAAGGGAACGTTCGACCTCGATCGTAAAGTCGACGTGACCGGGCGTGTCGATAATATTAATTTCATGATCCCGCCATTCGCAATAAGTGGCAGCCGAGGCAATCGTAATTCCCCGTTCCTTTTCAAGCTCCATTGAATCCATGGTAGCACCAACACCGTCTTTACCTTTGACGTCGTGCATGGTGTGAATGCGCTGGGTGTAGTAGAGAATACGCTCGGTCAGAGTTGTTTTTCCTGAATCGATATGGGCACTGATACCGATGTTTCTGACGCTTTGAATGTCTTTTTTCATCTGGCTTTCCTAGATTATTTGGATTAAAAACCCCCATCTCTTAATTTGTGGGATGGGGGTGGTTGAACAATAAAAAGTAAAATATAAAACGGCAGTATTTAATGATCAATTCGGCGTTTGTCAAGCAATTTTTTCACCTGCGACCCCGTTTAAACCGTTTGGTCGCCGGGTGTTTCCTCAAGAGTACGTAAGTTGCTCCGGCGCCTCCGTCACACAAACGTGCACTGGTAAATGCCATGACCCATTTGCGCCAGGGACCGGCAGTGAGCCATTTAATTACTTTGGTTTTTAAAATCGGTTTTGCCGGCGAAGAAAGGCCGCGGCCGTGGATGATTAAAACCATCCTTTTGCCGGTGGCGATGCTCTCTTTTAGAAAGCTTTCAAATGCTTCCCGGGCCTTCTCAACGGTCAGTCCATGCAGATCGATGTGCCCCTGGATTGAAAATTGGCCGTTGTGAAGCCTTTTGGCAACCTCGCGATTTACGTTGTAGCCGATGCCTTCAATATATTCCGGGGTGTCGGCCACCACAAATCCTTTGCCGGTTTCAATAAGTTCTTGTAGATGAAGCAGTGTTTCTGACTCGTCAGTTTTATCGGATTCCGCGGCATTTGATTTTTGCAAATGTTGTTTGGCGCAAATATTTTGCGTTATTCTTTCAACATCCGCCATCGCCGCTTCAAAGAGAGCCCGGTCGTTTTCCGGATCTGTTGTTGGATCCGGCGCTTTAGGCTGCAGCATATCGACGCCATTTTTAAGCGAAACGGACTTGGCTTCCAAAAGGGTTTTGAGGCCTTCAAACGGGCGAGAAAGGCCTTTGGGTTTTAAGGGTTTCATGATGATAGGTCTCTGAGCCAATTCCCTTTTTTGTGATCGATGGTCCTGAGGCACACTATAAGGTCTTTTTCATTAGAAAACAAATGATTGTTGATTTATCTTGGATTCGTATTATTGTAATTTAACCCCATCGGTCACGAAGAACACAACATCTGATAAAATGTGAGATAATAACTTCAGCGAGGTATCGCTATGGATTTAAAGCGATTGTGCCCGAATAAAGTCGTTAGCGCCGAGGAAGCGGTTTCGCAAATTAAAAACGGCAGTCGTGTCTTTATCGGTACCGGATGCGGTGAACCTCAGCATCTGATTAGGGCCATGGTGAATGATGAAACCATCCAGGATGTTTTGGTCTATCAAATGCTGTCGTCGACTTTTTCCCGATACATTGAAGATGAATCCTTTCGGCGCAGATTTTTTCTTAAACTGTTTTTTATCAGTGCCAGTATGCGCAAAGCCGCATTTGAAGGGAAAATTGATTATATTCCAGCCTATCTGTCCCAGATTCCCCGGCTTTTTGCCAGCCATCGCATCGGTCTGGATGTGGCCCTTGTACAGGTCAGCCCGCCCGATAAATTCGGTTATTGCAGTCTAGGGGTTTCGGTCGATATCACCCGGTCGGGGCTGGAAAACGCCCGTCTGGTGATTGCTCAAGTCAATCCACTGATGCCCCGCACCTGGGGCGACAGCTTCGTGCACGTCGATGAAATCGACTGGCTGGTACCCCATGAAGAGCCCCTGGTGGAGATGATTCCTGCCGAAAAGGATAACCAAATTGCCATGCGGATCGGACACTTTGTCTCCCAGTTGGTGGATGACGGCGCCACGCTTCAAATGGGGTTTGGTCACCTACCTCATGCCATCACGCAGTATTTGGACTCAAAGAAAGACCTGGGTCTTCACACCCAGCTCATTACGGATGGTCTGTTGCCATTATTTGAGAAAAACGTGATTACCAACAAAAGAAAAACACTGCTACCGGGCAGAGTGGTTGCTTCTTTATGTATGGGTTCCAAAAAATTATATGATTATGTCAATAACAACCCCACCTTTTATTTTCGTTCTTCCGAGTATGTTAATGATCCCACCATCATCGCACGCAATGATAATCTGGTTTCTATCAGTTCAGCCCTTGAGGTGGATTTGACCGGCCAGATCTGCTCGGATTCGATGGGATATCTGTTTTACAGCGGCATCGGGGATCAGGTTGACTTCTTAAGAGGAAGTTCCATGTCTGATGGCGGCTTTTCAATTGTGGCTTTGCCGTCGACCGCCCAAAATGGTGTGGTCTCGCGAATTGTTCCGCATTTGAGTGAAGGTGCTGGGGTGGCAACCACCCGAGGGGATGTCAATTTTGTTATTACCGAATATGGCATCGCCGAACTGCAGGGCAAAAGCATTTACCAGCGAGTTATGGAACTGGCGCAGATCGCCCATCCAAAATTTCGCGAGCAGCTCATCAATGTTGCCAAAAAACGCCACTATATATTTGGCGACCAGCTGCCGCCTTCCACCGAAGATCTGCTTTTTCTGGAAGGGTATAAAAGTACATTTAAGTTGAAAAATGGAAAAACAGCGGAGTTTCGCCCGCTGCTGCCTTCGGATGAAATCGCTTACCGAAATTTTTTCTACTCGTTACAGGAAAAGACGATTTATATGCGGTTTTTTTACCGCATGCGCTCCTTTTCGCATGAGGTTGTCCAAAAACACTGGGCCAGCGTGGATTACCATAAGAACATGTCTATTATTGGCCTGGTTCAAAAAGGTGGCCACAAAGAGATTGTTGCCATCGGGACCTATGCCTATGACCGCGAGCAGGTGGCCGAAATTGCTTTTGTGGTTCGTGAAGATTACCAGAGTATGGGGATTGCCTCATATCTGCTCGAGGTGCTTGAGCAAATTGCTAAAGAAAATAATTATACACACTTTCAAGCATCTGTATTGCGTGAGAATAGCGCAATGATCCAGGTTTTTAAAAAACGCTACCCGGATTTGAAAATAACCACTCAATCCGGCAACGAAGTTTTAATTGAAATGGAGTTGCCAGATTAAAAGAAAGTTCGTGTTCCCGCCGTTAGAAAGCCTTGCCCCGGTGCTTTGTGGTTTTCGGCCGCCTGTTTGCAGGCTTCCTCAATCAAAGATTTAGCTTGCTAAAATCGTGTTTTTTGTGTAATTTAAGAAACATAAGGCTAGTATAAAAAGATTTTAGACTTTTACAGCCTTTAAAGGGATATCTGTTTAATAATATTAAA
>JASFIX010000419.1:0-4534 GCA_050122435.1 Desulfobacterales bacterium | reverse complement strand
GACGAGTCCGCAGCAGAAGTTGTGCGCCGCTGTGCAGAGAAAGTGGTTGGTAAAGATCGAGTCGTGGTGCCCCAACAGACCATGGGGGGTGAAGATTTTTCCTTTTATCTCCAAAAATCTAAGGGCTGTTTTTTCGCTCTCGGTGTGGGTCGAGAGGGAGCTGCGCCGATTCACAATCCCAAATTTGATTTTAATGAAGATGTGATGCTGCTGGGCATGGAAACCCATTGCCAGGTCGGAATTGATTTACTTAAAATTAAATAACTAATCTTTGTCGTTTACTTCTACCGGTACTCTGCCGCGATTTCATCATCCACGCCGAAAATGTATGAAATTAGAGCTGCGCGCATCCACATGCCGTTGCGTTCCTGCTTCCAATAAACCGCACGGGGATCCTTGTCGACTTCAATTTCGATTTCATAACGGCGGGGCAGCGGGTGCATGATGATGCAGTGGGATTGGATCACAGACAGATGCTCAGAGGTGAAATGAAAATCCGGGTAGACATCGGATTCTTCAGACGGGGCTTCGGAATACTCTTTTTGAATGCGAGTCATGTATATGGCGTCCACATGGGGCATGACGCTGGCAAAATCGTCGGTTTCGTGGAATTCGATACGGTGTTTTTTCAGGAAGCTTTTGATGTCATCTTTCATCCGAAATATTTCCGGTGAGACAAAATACAGGCTGATGTCTTTATAATTTCTCATCAAATAGCTCAGCGAGCGTACCGTCCGCCCGCGTTTTAAATCCCCCACCATGGCAATTTTTTTGCCGTCCAGGCCGCCGATGTTTCGAAACGAGCGCTCCAGGGTGTAGATATCCAGTAGTGCCTGGGTGGGGTGCTGATCGGGTCCGGAGCCGCCGTTAATGATACCGACAGGCAGTTTGTTTTGATTCAAAATCCAGGCGGTTTTTTCAGCAAATCCGGCTTCAGGGTGTCGAATAATGATCAGATCCACATAGCTGGCAAAGGTGCGAATGGTGTCTTCCTGGGACTCGCCTTTTACCTCCGAACTGGTGGTGGTGCCGCGAATCTCCGATATTTTCATTCCCAGAATATGGCAGGCATTGAGGAAGGAAATAAAGGTGCGGGTAGAGGGTTGAACAAAATACAGCATAGCACGCTTATGGGAAAGCAGGCTGCTCAATTTACGAGCGCCCATTTTAGTCAGGGCCATTCGACGGATCTGGGTGGCCAGCCGGCACATGGAATCCAGAAAAGAGCGGTCAAACTGCTGGGCAAACAAAATGTCCAGCATGCGGCCGTTGCGCATAAAGAAATCAAGTTTCTCACTTTTTTCAATATTATAAAAGTCTTCCCAGCCCTCGTAGTTTTGGATCGTGACTTCTTTTGGCTTATCCATTGTGCCCATCCTTCCTTTTATCATTGGATTCTCATATTATTAAAGGAAGAATCATTGTTTTGCAATAACAAGTAAACTTTTTATACCTTGAATTCAGAACCATTTTTAAAAAATTCTCTAGTACTTTTAACCTTTGTCACCTTCCGCATGCGTAGGATTTCTCTACCCAACCGGCCATTTTGTATCAACATGTGGGTGATGAATCCAGCGGCCAGACTCAGAAAAAGAGTTGCCGCCAGGCGCCACACAGCCAGTTTCCAGCCGATCATGCCGACGCTTAAAAAGAAGATTTCAGGATCCATGGATGGAGATGCGATCCAGAAGGACATCACCGGCGCCAGCGGTACCCCGCTGATGAGCAATGATGCAATCACAGGGATGACACCACATGAACAAAAGGGACTGAAAGCACCCACAATCGTTGCCAGCAAGACGGCAGTTATCGGCCTGGTCTCAAAAGCGCGTTTGATATATCTGAAAGAATGTTTAGAAAATTTCGCCGATCACGGACCTAAACCAGTTAATATTCTTTTCATCGAGCTGGTAGCAGGTAGCGGTGCCTTCGATAATTCCGGAGATCCAGCCGGCCTCTTTGAGCACCTTAAGATGCTGCGAAACGGTAGCCTGGGCAATGGGGAGATATTCGACAATATCGCCCGTGATGCAACCCGGATGCGTCACCAGAAACTTGATGATTTCAAACCGGATGGGATTACCGATCGCTTTGAGCATACCAATTAATTGCTCCTGCTTTTTACCGGAAATATTCAGTGTGCAGCATGCGGGTGGTATCGCTGTTTTCAGTTGTGGCATATCATTTATTCTCGTTTATCGTATTTTTACGATAAACATTATCAGACCGAATATGGGATTGTCAACCCCTGTCTTAATTTTTTCAAGACTAGAATTAAAATTGTTTGATGAAAATGTGTTTGTGGGGTAGAAGAATCTCGTTTTTTTACTAAAATGAGCGTTTCATTTAATGGATGCCAGCGTGAAAACAGAACTCTACCCGCAATCTGAACATCCCTTTGTGAAATCACCCCATATGACCCTGTTATCCATGTCTTTGCCGGTGCTGTTGTCGCTGGTGGCGGAACCATTAACGGGCCTGGTGGACACGGCTTTTGTTGCGCGCCTGGGAGCGGAATCCCTGGCTGCGCTGGGTGCCGGCACTGTCGCGCTTTCAAGCGTTTTCTGGGCATTTAATTTTTTAGGAATTGGGAGCCAGACCGAAGTCGCCCAGGCCTACGGCAGAAAGGAGCTAAAACGAGCAGCCGAAATTGGTGGCCTGGCAATCGCCTTGAGTGCCGCGATCGGAGGGCTTTTGATGTTCGGCGGCCTGGCGCTGGTGCCAGCCGTATCCACTGTCATGGGAGCCGAGGGTGCCGTTCATGACTTTGCTTCCCAATACATTCGAGTGCGCCTGTTTGGGGCACCGGCGGTCCTGGTCAGCCTGGCGGTTTTCGGCATACTTAGAGGATTGCAGGATATGCGGACCCCTTTTCGGGTAGCGGTCAGTATCAATATTTTTAATATCATTTTAGACCCGCTACTGATTTTCGGGTATGGACCGTTTCCGCAACTCGGCATTTTCGGTGCCGGACTGGCAAGCGCCATCAGCCAGTGGATCGGAGCCCTCTGGGCCCTGACCGTCGTTTATTACCGCCTGGGAATCCCGGATCGCATCCGCCTGGGTGATTTATCGAAGCTTTTTAAAATCGGCCGTGATCTGTTTGTCCGCACCGGCCTGCTGACGGCTTTTTTTATCATTACCACCCGGGCCGCCACCTGTATCGGGGCCGATGCCGGGGCGGCACACCAGGCCATCCGGCAGGTATGGGTGTTTACCGCGCTTTTTTTGGATGCCTACGCCATCACCGGGCAAAGCCTGATCGGGTTTTTTGTGGGACCCGGCCGTCTGGAGCAGGCCCGACGAGTGGCCCGGCTGGTTTGTGCCTGGAGTGCGGCCACCGGGGTCGTATTGAGCGCAGCCATGTGGTTGGGGCAGCATCTGGTAATCCGGCTGTTGCTGCCGCCATCGGCGGTGGACATCTTTTTTTCAGCCTGGATTATGGCCGTGATTACGCAACCGATCAATGCCCTGGCTTTTGCTACCGACGGTATTCACTGGGGAACCGGAGATTTTCGCTTCCTGCGTAACGTTATGATTTCCGCCACCATCTTTGGCGGCATTGCCATTTTTCTACTCGATGAAACGGTCTCCGGGGCCCTGACCTGGATCTGGTTGATCACGGCATGCTGGATTACGATACGGGCAGTCTTTGGGGTGGTAAGGATTTGGCCGGGTATAGGTCAAAGTCCTTTAAAAAAGTGACTAAAATGCCTAAAGTTAAGGAATGCTGCCTTTTTTATATGTTCACAGCAGAGACGCAGAGCCCGCAGAGGTTTTATATAAAAATTTCCTCTTTGCGCTCTCTGCGTCTCTGCGGTGAGCTATAATTTTAGTCACTTATTCACAAAGGAGGTTTTTGTGCAAACGTATCGCGCGTGTCACCAATCGGGAATCGGATTTCTTGAAGTTGTGGGGAATGAACAGGGTATTTTAGCCATTAATTTTGGCGCGGACGAATTTGAGAGTGACCGCAACCTGCCGGCCCCCATGGCAGTATGCCTGCGGCAAATGGATGAATATTTCAAGGGCCGGCGCCGAAAATTCAGCATTCCCCTGCTTCTGGAAGGAACCGATTTTCAAAAAGCAGTCTGGCGGCAGTTGCAGAAAATCCCTTTTGGTCAGACCGCCTCTTACGGGGATGTTGCCCGGGCTATAGGCAGCCCAAGGGCTTTCCGGGCCGTGGGCAACGCCAACAATAAAAATCCGATTCCCCTGATTATTCCCTGCCACCGCGTCATCGGCAGTGACGGTAAGCTGGTCGGTTTCGGGGGCGGTATCTGGCGCAAAGAATGGCTGCTGGACCATGAAAAACATTTTCAATAGCGCCTGGATCCCGCTTTAATACGGTGGGTATTAAAAGTGTAAAAGCTGATACTTGATCTTACATTCCAAAATGTGAGCTTTAATAAAATCTGGCAAACTGCAGATACCATCTACATATCCACAATTTCGGAGAATTTGTGATATCTTATGATATCACAACTCATCATAGACGTGGTTTTCAACAAATGTTCTCGATAAATCATTATCT